>JAFOIR010000277.1 GCA_017420625.1 Bacillota bacterium | reverse complement strand
TGGCGATGCTGGTTGCAAGACTGGTGCTTTCATAAAACCAGTTGTTGATGACGATGGTCAGCAGTACCATGCCGATAATGCCTGCTGCCAGGCCGCGGACTGCATTCAGAAGATACAGTGCCCACAGACCGGGAGCCAGCGATAACAACATCGTTGCACCGCTGAAAATGATGGCGAAAAGCAGCAGCATCTTCTTAAAGTTGCCGGAACGAATCAGCTTGGGTGAGAGGATACCGCCGACTGCAAATGCCAGATTGGAGATCGTCAGCGTCAGACTGACACTGGCTTTGCCGATCCCAAGATCCGCAGAGACCGGGGTAAAGAAAACACCGGCTACATTGACCATCAGACCAAGGGATGCCGCCGCAAGGCCGCACATGGATATGATCACCATCAGATATTTGCCTTTGAATATTTTCATCTAAGCTACCTCTGTGTGTAAGATAAAAAGTATAATACCTTATTATATAGGATTTCGCAAGGAAAGGTTCATAAACAAATACTATGTCGATCCGAGTTACAGCAAAAGCGCTGATTATTCACGAAGGAAAAGTTCTTTTAAATCATGGTCACTGGTATCATGGAGATGCCTATGATCTGCCGGGCGGCGGACAGCATAAATTCGAGACCATGGAAGAGGCGCTGGTACGTGAAGTGCTGGAAGAGACCGGCTATACTGTAAGGCCGATCCGTCTGATCGCGGTGAAAGAGGAAATCTTTACCGATCCTTATGTACGAGAAAAATGGGCTGAATACAGTCACCGCCTCAATCATATTTTCTTAGGTGAATTAATGGATGTACCTCGCCAAAGCGTGACAGAGGTCGATACCGGAACGGAAGAATTCCTGTGGCTGCCTCTGGAGAGATTAGGCGAGATCAAAGAGCAGCTGTTTCCAAGAGGCCTGGTCGATGCGCTGCCTAAGATAATGAACGAGAATACCTGTGTCGTTTTGCCGACACATTATCTAAGTGACAGACTGGAAGGAATGTAAACTATGAGAGAACGGGCAGCCGTTGTTTTATGGTGTCAGGCAGAAAAGAAAGTACTGCTGATGCACCGCTTTAAGGAAGCAAGAGAATACTGGGTCGTTCCCGGAGGCGGCGTGGAGGAAGGTGAAACATATGCCACGGCAGCTGTCAGAGAAATTATGGAAGAGGTAGGCGTGGAGATTCTGGAGGAAGATCTTCATGCTCTTTGCTATCATGAAGACGAAAGCAGCCGTACCTGGTATTATTTTGTCATCCGGGAAGTTATGGATAAGCCAAAAGTTGGCGGTCCGGAAGCCCTTCGGGCCAGTGAGACCAACCGGTATGAACCGACCTGGGTTCCGGTGGAGTCCGTGAAGGATCTGAATCTATGGCCGGAATTCATGAAAATGGAGATCTCCAAACACTGTGACTTGAAGACGGATCGCTCGGAAAGAGTGGAACTAACGACGATGTGTCTGGTGACAGACGGTGATAGGGTGCTCCTGCAGAACCGCCACAAGGACAGCTGGTCCGGCTATGCAATGCCGGGCGGCCATGTCGAAAAAGGAGAGTCTTTTGTCGAAGCGGTGAAAAGAGAAGTGAAGGAAGAGACTGGACTTCTGATCGAAGATCCGGTGCTGGTCGGAGTCAAGCAGTTCCCGATCGATGGAGGTCGCTATATCGTCTTTTTATTCCGAGCGACGAAGTATTCCGGTGAGTTGATCTCTTCGGATGAAGGCCATATGGAGTGGTTTCACAGAAAAGATCTGCCAAATGTGAAGACAGTCGGAGATTTTGATCCGCTTCTGGAGGTCTTCGACCGGCCGGATCTTTCTGAATTTCGCTATACGATCGATCCGGATGGAGAATGGATCCTTCATCTTTATTGAGAAAGAATTTATCTTTGGAGCAACAAAATGAATCTGATCGCGATCGGCGAGAACGTCTGTGACATTTACATTCCGGAAGGAACCATGCACCCCGGCGGACAGTGTGCCAATACGGCAGTCTATGCCGGAATGATGGGTATGGAAGCATCCTATCTGGGACAGTTTGGAAGTGATCTTCCGGGAAAGATCATGCAGGAGGCACTTTCCTCCTACGGAGTGGATATTTCCTGTTGCCGGGTGATCGAAGGAGAAAACGGTTACTGCCGGATCGAGCATAAGGATAAAGACCGGGTCTTCGCCGGCTCCAATCTGTTCGGCGTCATGAGGACTCATCCTATGAGACTCTCTGAAAAAGACTGGGAGTATATCCGGCGAGCGGATGTCATTTATACAGACATCAATTCGCAGATGCTCTCCTATCTGCCGCAGATGAAAGAGACAAAGATCCCTGTCGCTTTCGATTTTTCAGCAAAGGTTCAGGATGAAGACTTGATTCGGATCGCTCCTTATGTGACGATCGCTTCGCTTTCACTTGCACACCTACCAGAAGAAGAGCGTCTTCGCAAAATGAAGCTCATGCAAGAGCAGGGAACCCCTTACGTACTTGGAACGATCGGTAAAGAAGGATCCATGCTGCTTTATCAGGAAAAGCTGTACCGTGAGCCGGCATACGATACAGCAATAGTCGTGGATACACTTGGTGCCGGCGACGCATATTTTACCGCATTGCTGAAAGAACTGTTCGGATCAGGGAAGAGCATTCAGACTGCGATGCATGAGGCTGCGGCATTTGCCGCTCAGGTAATCGGATGGGAGGGGGCTTATCCTTTTCCGAGAAATGGGGAAAGCTATGACTAAACTGCTGCTGTTTGATCTGGATGGAACCTTGCTTCGGACTGACAAGACGATTTCCGATCGCTCGCTTCAGGCACTCTCCCGTGTGCGGGAGGCGGGCGTACTGGTCGGTGTTGTCACTTCCCGCTCAGAACAGAACTGTCTGGATTTCCTGCGTATGCTGGTTCCGGATATTCTGATATCCAGTGCCGGTGCGTTAGTCAAGTTCGGTAAGGAGCATGTATTTAAGGCGGAGTTTACCTCTGATGAGGTAAACCGGATCATTGATCTGGCACGTCGGGTCGATCCGAAGATCGAAATTACGGTAGAAACGCTCACAGAGCATTTCTGGAATTATACAGTAGATCCGCTCAAGTGGGATCCCTCCTGGGGAGGCAGTACTTATACCGACTATATGGACTGGAAGGAACCGGCGCTGAAGGTCTGCCTACAGTTTTTCAAGGAGAAGGATGCAGAAGTTTTCGCTGAGAATCTGCCGGATGTGGATATGATCCAGTTTACAGAAAGTTACTGGTATAAGCTCACGAAGAAGGGCATCACGAAGGAAAATGCGATCCGGATCGCCTGCCGGAAAGCCGGGATCCCGCTTAGTGAGGTGACCGCTTTCGGAGATGACCTGGCTGATATCGGGATGCTGAAGCTTTGTGGGAAGGGTATTGCAATGGGCAATGCAATCGATGCAGTGAAGGAAGCCGCCGATGAAGTCATTGGAACAAACGATGAGGATGGCATCGCGATTTATCTGGAAGGAGGACTGGAATGAAGTTTGGTGAAGAGACACAGAAAAGGATCGATAAACTCTACAAAAAACGCAGTCATGTGGAGCTGACGATCGGAATCCTGAAAGACGGAGAGAAGGAAATCGTTCACTGGGGACCGGACCAGATAATTAAGGAAGGTGAGCTGCTTATCTATCCTGTCGGTTCGATCTGCAAGCCTTTCACAGCATCGCTTCTTGCGAAGTATGTATCGGAAGGAAAGCTGGATTTATCTAAGCCGATCAACTACTATATAGAAGGTCTTCCTGAGCGATATTATCCATCACTGGAGAAACTTGCAACACATACCTCCGGCTTTACGGTACAGCCCTACACGCCGTTTACGGCACTGCCGCTGTATTTTCATATGAATCAGCCGGACGGACTTCTGCACAAGAATCCTTTCCGCGGGAATCCCGATGAAGAGGGGATGATGAAGATCCTGAAAGAAACAAAGCTGAAGGATAAAGAATACCGGTTCGTCTATTCCAACTTCGGCATGAGCGTCCTGGGCTATATCGTCGGAAAAGTGACAGGAGAAGGTTTTTGGAACAGCATGAATAAATACGTCCGGGGAGAACTTCATCTGCCGGATACATTCCTGGGCAACGTCCCGATGATTGGCTATGATCTCAAAGATCAGCCTAGCTCCTGCTGGCAGTGGGAGAAGGGTGATATCATAGCTCCGGCCGGTGCACTGAATGCGACGATGGATGATCTGCTGGAATTCGCAAGGATCAATCTGGACGGCCGATTCCCGTATCTTGCTATGTGCCATGAGGTCCATGGACCCTGTGAGAGGAATGCCAACAGCGGTCTTGCCTGGCGGCTGGAAAAAGATGCACCAATCAGCTGGCATGTTGGAAATGCCGGTGCATTCAGTGCTTTTCTGGGATTCGACCGGGAAAAGAAGACAGCGGTTGCGATCGGCATCAATTATGGTCTGGTCGATCCTCAGCCCCTTGGCTTCTCCATTCTGAAAAACGATCTTTGATTTAATCATAAGAATAAAAGGAGGTTCTATTTATGGCATATTTAACACTGGATTTTGAAAGCAAATGTCTGATGGGCAACACTACCATTTCCGTTATTCTGCCGGACTGCGGATTCGGCAAGGATCCGAAAGAGTTTTATCTCTCTGGAAAGAAGTACAAAGTTCTCTGGCTTCTGCACGGAACCTTCGGCGATCATTCCGATTGGATCCGGAAAAGCAATATCGAACTCTACGCCAGCGAAAAAGATCTGATCGTGGTCATGCCGAGTGCACTCAATACCAACTATGCTAACTGGGAACATTTCAGCATCGGTTACAACATGTATGATTTTCTGACGAAAGAGCTTATGCCGCTGATCTACGGCTGGCTGCCGGCATCGGACAAACGCGAGGATAACTTCATTGCCGGCCTTTCGATGGGCGGAAGAGGCACCTGTGTCTATGCATTCAATCATCCGGAATTATTTGCCGGAGCAGCGATCCTGTCCGCAGCGCCGAGAGATGTAGACTGGGATCGGGAAAATAATCCTCAGATGTTCTCCCGTACGCAGGGCAGCATTAAAAACCGAGGCGGTCTGAAAGCTTATCTGAAATCCTACGAGAATACCTGGAGAGTGCTGGATGAGGCAGTAGAAAAAGGTGTGGATCTGCCCAAACTTTTCTTTGCTTGCGGAAAGGATGATATGCTCTACGAAGGTTTTCTGCACTTCAAAGAGCATGCAAAAGAGATTGGTCTTAAAGCAAAGTTCTATGAAGTAAAGGGATATAAGCACGAGTGGCGCTTCTGGGATCTGTCAATTCAGAAAGCCCTGGAATTCTTTAAACTTTGAGACATGGTTTTACTTGCATGTTGAGAAAATGACATTTATAATAAAGGAAAATGAATCCTGAAAGGACGGGCATAACGATGGCAAAAGAATTTGAAGCTGTGATTTTTGATCTGGACGGCGTGATCTGCTTCACCGATGAATACCATTATCTGGCATGGAAAGAAATGGCAGATGGAATCGGTGTATATTTTGATAAAGAAATCAACAATCGCCTTCGCGGTGTTTCCCGTATGGCGTCTCTGGAGATCATTCTGGAGCGTTGTGATGAACAGCTGAGCGATGCACGCAAGGAAGAGCTGGCAGCACAGAAGAACGATATCTATCGCAAACTTCTGGCCAGAATGTCTCCGGCTGATCTGTCCGATGAAGTGAAAAACAGCCTGGATGAACTTCGTGCAAGAGGCTATAAGCTGGCAATCGGTTCTTCTTCCAAGAACACTCCGTTCATCCTGGAACGGATCGGTCTTCCCACCTACTTTGATGCGATTTCTGACGGCAACAACATCACCAAATCCAAACCGGATCCGGAAGTTTTCGTCAAAGCAGCAGCGATGCTGGGAATCGCTCCGGAGAAATGCCTGGTCGTTGAAGATGCGATTGCCGGTGCTGATGCAGCCCATGCAGGCGGCATGAAAGCAGCGTGTCTGGGTGATGCGTCTCAGGCTGGTGCCGGAGACTACAACATGAAATCCTTCAAGGATCTTCTGGAGATTCTTCCGTAAACAAAAGAAAAAAGGCTTTGATCTCAAAGCCTCAAACGAACTGCTGACTCAAGGGTCAGCAGTTTTTCTTTTCTCCAGATTCCGCCGGCATAGCCGGTCAGCTGTCCATCTCTGCCAAGAACACGATGACAGGGAACGATGATCGAGATCGGATTATGTCCGACAGCACCTCCGACCGCCTGGGCGGACATGTTGCTGCGACCGAGGATAGAAGCAGCATGTTTAGCCAGATCTCCATAGGCAGTGGTCTCACCATATGGTATCTTCAGAAGCAAAGACCAGATCATTTCCTGAAACGGTGTACCTTCCTGATGAAGGGCAGGCATGAAGTCAGGAACATGACCGGAGAAATACAAATCCAGCCACCGGACGGATTCGTCAAGATGATATCTGGCGAGCGGAGTATCCGTCAGAGGAAGCGTTTGAGGAAAGTATTTCTGATCGATAAACCAGAGGCCGGTAAGACCGA
>JAFOIR010000276.1 GCA_017420625.1 Bacillota bacterium | reverse complement strand
TTTGCTGATACAGAGCAAGTGCGCAAATTGTTCTACCGTCAGAAAAAACGGTAGCTCTTCAAATGATTTGTAGTTGCTGTCCAAAGGATCACCTCCGTAGATTAACTCAAATGACGATATGACGGTTTATGACGATATTTTTCATACCGGGGAACATGACGATATATCGTCATTCTGACTGGTATCTGAAATACCGTCATTTATCGTCATATCGTCATTCCGGCATAAAAGCTGCTGCTTTTCCTTGTCTGCGATCAGAAGAAAAGTCTTCCGGTCACTGGTTCTTCGGTTCGGAACGTAGGAAATTCCAAACCGGTTGTAGAGTTCTCCGGATAACACATTCAGCTTCCGGATCAGTGTGTTAGCGGCCAAATCGACCTCCGGCAGCTGCGACAGCAACTCCGATGCAATCCCTGTCCACTGGTCTCGACCGTCCATAAACTGAGCGATAGCTACAATCAGAGGATCTGGAGGGGGCTGAAACGGCATGGACTCCATGTTATCCAGCTCCCACGTGAGCGATTCCCGATTTTTTCTCAGTGTGATGGTCAGTTCCTCCTGATCGCGGCCAACAACTTCCAAAGTGGCCGTGTCATCTGTTCTGCGGTCTTTAGAGAGAATGAAACCACCATCTGCTGCACCCAAGAGACCATTGGTACCGGAGATTCTTTCATAGGGATCCGAGGATTCCATCTTCCGGGTGTGATGAACTACTAGGATGCAGATCCCGGTCTGATCACTGTATTTTTTCAGCTTTGTAATGGAATCATAGTCATTGGCATAACTGTATCCTTCACTGCCTCCGTCACGCACTTTCTGAAGCGTGTCGATGATGACCAGACGAATATCTTCCTGCTTGCGGATGTATCCAGCAATCTGTTCGACCAGTCCCTCTGTCAGCGAGTTTGCATTTATGGCTAAGTGCAGAGAAGATGTGGCCTCAACACCGAACATTCGGTAGAGTCGCTCCTGGAGACGAGAATAATCGTCCTCCAATGCCAGATAGAGGACATTGGCCTGCAGTACGGAGAATCCCCATAGAGGCGTGCCGGTGGCCACATGATACGCGATCTGCAGCATGAGAAATGATTTACCGACTTTAGGAGCACCTGCAAAGATGTAGGTACCGCTGTACAGAAGTCCGTCTATGAGTGCAGATTTGGGTGGAAAAGTGGTCTCAAACAATTCCTCCATTGTCATGGACTGGATGGCCGGAATATCAGGAGATTGGTTTGCTGACAGCTGAACTGTTTCATAGAACTCCTGACCTTCCAACTCCTGTCGATGCAGCAGCACCTCGTTCCAGTCCTTCATGATCGGACGATAGCGATCCACCAGTACACCTTCCGGTATGACCTCCGCAAGTCGCTGACTGGCATCCTCACCAGCCTGATCCGCGTCCAGACAAAGATGAATACGTTTAAGATCCGGTTGATCCTGAACAAACTGGCTTAATGCTTTAGGTGCCACTCCACCCAGGGAAAGGAAGTTCTTCTCCTTATATCCATCCGGATACAGGTTGATGAAGGAAAGAAGATCAATCGGTGCCTCAAATACGAACAGCTCCTCGTTCCCGCCCCGGTAGGAAAAGCTGTATGATTTATCTGATCCAGAATGGTCAGCCCGAAAGGAGCCACGTGTTCCACGCTTATGTGCAAACCGTATATTGCCCTGTGGATCCTTTCCAACAAAAACTGCATTACATGTGCCCATCTCCTCATAGATGAGATTCCAAGAGAGAAATCGCCGAATTAGATTCGGGGAAAGCCCTCTATCCCGTGACAAGTATCGCATGAGATTGTCACTTGAATCGCTCTTAAAGGGAGGAAAAAATTGCTTCTCTGATGGTTCTCCAGCAGCCTCCGGTTCCTCCTGGATCAGCATGCGCACCGCTTCCGGAAATGGCACTTGATAGAATTTCATGACAAAGTCTACAGGATGGCCTCCGTTTGCTGTGCTGTGCCGGAAGTAAGTATTTTCCCGGAGCGTAACGCTGTCATGTTTCTTCCAACGGTATTCCGAGCCACTTTGGATCACTTCCTCTCCCATGCGTTTGAGAAAGTCCACCAGATTTACCTGGTTGGCTCGATCGATCTGTTTTTGAGAATAGTACAAATGAATCGCCTCCTTTATCGTTCTAAGTCGATTTTTCGTGTGATGTTTTTCTCGCGTGTGCGATGAACAACGATGGTCTCAGCAATATCTTTAGGCGGGTGATTCTCTCGAACCTTGCCGATATATTTGAGTGCGGATTCTAGTTCGGCTACATGTTTTTTGATCTTCGATAATTCCAGCTTTAATTCTTTGTTTTCCGAAACAAGTTGATCATATTCTTCTTTCAGGTCTTTCCATGGAATCCTATTATCCGCGCTGCCGCGTTTTAGCGCGTCCAGCGCCTTATGAGATCGTCTGTATGCATCGATCTCTTTTTTATGACTGCGGTAGAATTTTTCTCTTGCTGTTTTAAAGAACTGCGTTTGGTATTGTCGGTAAATATCCTTGTTTTCTTTCACGGTGTCTCTATGGCGGAAGTAGGATACGATCTCATTGATTCGTCCTTGGTTTAAATTCAGATCCCTGCATATCAGGTCAGTTCGGTATTCTGCTTTATCCATCGCCATGTGTATATCTGGGACATATCTAATATTATGTTTTTTCATGTACTCCAGTGAGTGCATCACGGCAGCTTGATCTTCTGGAACGCGATGCGTTTGTCCCCGCTGATCTTTAAGATAGAGATGTAAAAGACCTTCTATTGTGATAGGGAGTGGTTCTTCGGAGATGCGACTGCGAATACTATCCATTACTTCTGACAGATAGCTTTTCAATTCTGCAATGTGGATTCTCAGTTTCTCGATTGCTTCCCGTATCTGTTCTATCTGGTCATTCATTTTCTGAATGCTCCGGTTGATATCGCCGATAAATGTATGTATTCCTCGCTTCTCCATCTGATAGACTGCTGGACCCATATGGATCTGTGGAATTTTATCCACGCCCTGACGCTCATAGGAGCGCATGTCCAAACGGCTTATGCAATTGTTTTTTTCAAGATACTTATTCGTATGCTCTTCCCAGGAATGCCGCCACTTTTCCGCGTTAGACTGCTCATCCCAATCCGTAGTCTTTTCCTTATGGGAGGCGTAATACCCACTGGGTAAAAGGACTTTGTTGCCATCCTCGTCGAGGTCATATACTTTCCTGCTTTTAGGCATCCATTGTCCGGATTCATCCAAAGGACGTAGAGTCAGCATGATATGCACGTGTGGATTGCCATCCACACTGTCATGAATGGCAAAATCCACACACATGCCCCTGCTTACAAAATTCTCCTGACAGTACTCACGGACGAGTAGTACCTGATCTTCAAGAGGAATCTCTCTTGGGAGAGCTGCAATGATCTTACGGGCAAGCTGAGAATTATACTGTTTCTCAACAGATTCAACGGAATTCCACAATGTGTTTCGATCTTGAAACTCTTCCGGAGCATTTTCCGGAAGCATGATCTCCGTGTGACAAATTCCTTCCTTGTTTTCGTAAGAGATCTGATGGTCGGTCCGTTCATCAAAAAGTCGCTCTCCGCTTTGATATGCAGCACTGGCAACGGCTGAGGATCCTTTTGCTCGACTAGCTATGGAGATGTTGTAGTAGGAGCATGGCATGGCTACTCATTCCTTCCTGCCTACTAGTGGAGCGCGCACGCTGCTCCACGCGGTTCTGGATCTGGTTCATCCTCGACCATCGCCCACGATGTTGGTCGCCGGTATGGTTCCATGGAGATGTGACTTCCATTGCTTCTGGCAATGATCCGCCGAGCGTCAACATCGTAGATATCTCCATAGAGCGTAAGCACCAACCGTCTGGGTTGCTTATCATCATCGACACAGAGCACTTCTGTGTCTTTCACGATTTCTGTCTGATGGAAGGCATGTCCGAAGCAGAAATCGAGAAGCATTTTTTGAGCATCAAACATGAAGGATCCTCCTTTTCAAAAAATGCTGGCCACATGATTGTTCGTTATTCACATGTGGCCCGGGGTAGCCGTTATACGGCGCAGGGGGAGGCCCCTGTACTGCTGCAGAGGTATTAAAATGCCAGCTGCAGCAGTGGGCCATCCGCAGGATCGCATGTCCCATTTATGGGGTATACATGCGCCCTTAATCAGTCATTACTTCCTGATTTGCGGGTCGATCCTCTGGTACGGATCTTTGGCGGAGATGGTTTTGAACTGCGGAATGTACGGTTGGTTGATTAAATGCCAACTTAAGCAGTTCGTAAACATCATCGTTTGAAAATGCTTCCGGGTTTTTCAAAAAACCTTCTAGCATTCCTCCAATCGTACACAACCGATGTGTGCGTTCTTTCCGAAGCTGTTCGGCATGCTTCCGTGTTAAGATCTTCTGATCCTGTTTCAGCTTCCGAATCTTCTCTTCTGAAAGCCGAATCTGTTCCTGAATATCATCAGC
>JAFOIR010000275.1 GCA_017420625.1 Bacillota bacterium | reverse complement strand
TTTTCCACACATTCTCCTTTCTACACCGATCAGATTATCATTGACCTGATTATAGGCGGGTTTTGGGTTTAATACAATGGGCTTATCCGTACATTATCTGCACTTGCTTTCCGCATCGGAAATCAGTTCCTGAATACTTTCCTTTGGGATTCGGAACTGTTTCCCTGCCTTGATAGCACTTACTTTTCCTGCACGAATCAAATCATATGCCGTAGGTTTGCTGATACAGAGCAAGTGTGCAAATTGTTCTACCGTCAGAAAAAACGGTAGCTCTTCAAAAGATTTGTAGTTGCTGTCCAATGGATCACCTCCTCAGATTAACTCAAATGACGATATGACGGTTTATGACGATATTTTTCATACCGGGGTATATGACGATATATCGTCATTCTGACTGGTATCTGAAATACCGTCATTTATCGTCATATCGTCATTCCGGCATAAAAGCTGCTGCTTTTCCTTGTCCGCGATCAGAAGAAACGTCTTCCGATCACTGGTTCTTCGGTTTGGGACATAGGAAATCCCAAACTTGTTGTATAGTTCTCCGGATAACACGTTCAATTTTCGAATCAGTGTGTTGGCAGCTAGATCAACATCTGGCAACTGCGACAGCAACTCGGATGCGATCCCTGTCCACTGTTCTCGACCATCCATAAACTGAGCAATGGCAACGATCAGAGGATCCGGAGGAGGTTGAAACGGATAGGATTCCATGTTGACCAGCTGCCAAGTGAGCGATTCCCGATCTTTTCTCAGTGTGATGGTCAGTTCCTCCTGATCGCGGCCAACTACTTCCAGTGTGGCCGTATCATCTTTTCTGCGGTCTTTTGAGAGGATAAAACCACCATCTGCTGCACCTAGAAGTCCGTTGGTGCCGGAGATCCGTTCGTAGGGATCTGAGGATTCCATCTTTCGGGTATGATGGACGATGAGGATGCAGACCCCAGTCTGATCGCTGTATTTTTTCAGCTTCGTAATGGAATCATAGTCATTGGCATAGCTATAGCCCTCACTGCTTCCATCACGTACCTTCTGAAGTGTATCAATGATGACCAACCTTATGTCTTCCTGTTTCTTTATATATCCGGCAATCTGTTCAACTAACCCGTCTGCCAGCTTGTTAGCATTGATGGCTAAGTGCAGAGATGTAGTTGCCTCAACACCAAACATTCGATACAGTCGCTCTTGGAGGCGTGAGTAATCATCCTCCAACGCCAGATATAGGACACCGGCCTGCAGTACAGAGAATCCCCACAGAGGAGTTCCAGTAGCCACATGATATGCTATCTGCAGCATGAGAAATGACTTGCCAACTTTAGGTGCTCCCGCAAAGATATATGTGCCACTGTAGAGAAGTCCATTTATCAGTGCAGACTTCGGAGGAAAAGAGGTCTCAAACAATTCCTCCATCGTCATTGACTGTATATCTGGAACGTCAGAAGATCGGTTATTCGACAGTAGGACCGTTTCATAAAGCACCTCATCTTCCAACTCCTTTCGATGTAATAGCACCTCGTTCCAGTCTTTTTTTATCGGACGATAACGATCTACCTTGATGCTATTCGGTATGTCCTCTGCAAGTCGCAGACAGGCGTCTTCACCAGCCTTGTCCGCATCCAGGCACAGATGGACTTGTTTAATCTCCGGTTCGTCCTTGAGGAACTGAATCAACGCCTTAGGAGCCACTCCTCCCAGAGAAAGAAAGTTCTTCTCCTTATATCCATTCGGATAAAGGTTGATAAACGAGAGAAGATCTATGGGTGCTTCAAATACAAACAGTTCCTCGTTTCCCCCTCGATAGGAAAAACTGTATACCTTATCGGAACCGGGATGATCCGCCCGAAAGGGTCCCTGTGTTCCACGTTTATGTGCAAACCGGATGTTTCCATGTATATCTTTTCCAATGAAAACAACATTGTGGGATCCCATCTCCTCATAAATAAGATTCCAAGTGAGGAATCGCCGAATCAGATTCGGAGAAAGGCCTCGGTCCCGTGACAGGTATCGCATGAGATTGTCACTGGAAACGCTCTTAAAGGGAGGAAAGAATTGCTCCCCAGCAGACTCCGGCTCTTCCTGAATCAGCATGCGCACCGCCTCGGGAAATGGCACTTGGTAGAACTTCATGACAAAATCAACAGGATAGCCACCGTTTGCTACGCTATGCTGAAAGTATGTATTATCCCGGAGCGTAACACTGTCATGTTTCTTCCATCGATATTCTGAACCGCTCCGGATCACCTCCTCTCCCCTGCGTTTGAGAAAGTCCACCAGATTAACCTGATTGGCTCGATCGATCTGGTCTTGAGAGTATTGCATATGCATCGCCTCCTTTATCGTTCTAAATCGATTCTTTTTGTGATGTTTTTCTCGCGTGTGCGATGAATAATGATGGTATCTGCAATATCTTTGGGCGGGTGATTCTCTCGAACTTTATTGGTATAAATGAGCACGTTTTTGAGTTCGGCTACGTGTTTTTTAATCTTCGATAATTCCAGCTTTAATTCTTTGTTTTCCGAAACAAGTTGATCATATTCTTCTTTCAGGTCTTTCCATGGAATCTTATTATCTGCGCTGCTGCGTTTTAGCGCGTCCAGCGCCTTATGAGATCTTCTGTATGCATCGATCTCTTTTTTATGACTGCGGTAGAATTTTTCTCTTGCTGTTTTAAAGAACTGCGTTTGGTATTGTCGGTAAATATCCTTGTTTTCTTTTACAGTGTCTCTATGACGGAAGTAGGATACGATCTCATTGATTCGTCCTTGGTTTAAACTCAGATCCCTGCATATCAGGTCAGTTCGGTATTCTGCTTTATCCATCGCCATGTGTATATCTGGGACATATCTAATATTATGTTTTTTCATGTACTCCAGTGAGTGCATCACGGCAGCTTGATCTTCCGGAACGTGATGCGTTTGTCCCCGTTGATCTTTAAGATAGAGATGTAAAAGTCCTTCTATTGTGATAGGGAGTGGTTCTTCGGAGATGCGACTACGAATACTATCCATTACTTCTGACAGATAGCTTTTTAATTCTGCAATGTGAGTCCTCAGTTTCTCGATTGTTTTTCGTATCTGTTCTATCTGGTCATTCATTTTCTGAATGCTTCGGTTGATATCACCTATGAATGTATGTATTCCTCGCTTCTCCATCTGATATACTGCCGGTCCCATATGGATCTGTGGGATTTTATCCACACCCTGCCGCTCATAGGAGCGCATGTCCAAACGGCTTATACAATCGTTCTTCTCAAGATACTTATTCGTATGTTCTTCCCAGGAGTGACGCCATTTTTCTGCATTTGACTGCTCATCCCAATCCGTAGTCTTTTCCTTGTGGGAAGCGTAATAACCACTGGGTAAAAGGACTTTATTGCCATCCTCGTCGAGGTCATATACTTTCCGGCTTTTAGGCATCCATTGTCCGGATTCATCCAAAGGACGTAGAGTCAGCATGATATGCACGTGTGGATTGCCATCCACACTGTCGTGAATGGCAAAATCCACACACATGCCCCTGCTTACAAAATTCTCCTGACAGTACTCACGGACAAGTAGCACCTGATCTTCAAGAGGAATCTCTCTTGGGAGAGCTGCAATGATCTTACGGGCAAGTTGAGAATTATATTGTTTCTCAACAGACTCAACGGAATTCCACAATGTGTTTCGATCTTGAAACTCTTCCGGAGCATTATCCGGAAGCATGATCTCCGTGTGACAAATTCCTTCCTTGTTTTCGTAAGAGATCTGATGGTCGGTTCGTTCATCAAAAAGTCGCTCTCCGCTCTGATATGCAGCACTGGCAACGGCTGAGGATCCTTTTGCTCGACTAGCTATGGAGATATTGTAGTAGGAGCATGGCACGACCAATCATTCCTTCCTATTGGCACTTTTTCGAAGAATGCTTTTTATTCTCCATTGCCAATATGTGCGATCATCGACTAAAGTCCAGGACGTTGGGCGTTCATATGGTTCCAAGGAAACGTGACTGGTGTTACTCTTGGCGATAACTCTGCGAGCATCGACATCGTAGATATCGCCATAGAGAGTGATGCCCAAGCGTCTCGTTTGGTTGTTGGAATCCATACCGATGACCTCGGCATCGGAGACGGTTTCTGCGTGGTGGTAGCCATTATGGACGCAGAAATCGATAAGCATTTTTTGAGCATCAAGCATAGTGTGTCCTCCTTTCAAAAAATGCATACCACATATGATAATCCTGTGGTCCGGGGGTAGACGGTGAACACGGCGCAGGGGGAGATCCCCCTGTACCTGCCACATAGTGCATTTGCATTATGTGGCAGCAAGCTATCCGCAGGATCGCATGTCCCATTTATGGGGTATACATGCGCCCTTAATCAGTCATTACTTCCTGATTTACGGGTCGGTCCTCTGGTGCGGATTTTTGGCGGAGATGGTTTTGAAGTGCAGAGTGTACGGTTGGTTGATTAAATGCCAACTTTAGCAGTTCGTAAACATCATCGTTTGAAAATGCTTCCGGGTTTTTCAAAAAACCTTCCAACATTCCTCCAATCGTACACAACCGATGTGTGCGTTCTTTCCGAAGCTGTTCGGCATGCTTCCGTGTTAAGATCTTCTGATCCTGTTTCAGCTTCCGAATCTTCTCTTCTGAAAGCCGAATCTGTTCCTGAATATCATCAGC
>JAFOIR010000274.1 GCA_017420625.1 Bacillota bacterium | reverse complement strand
TAAAATCGATTTCGAATCGGCTGTACTTTCCGATTCTCTTCTTGCGGAAGTGGACAGCGTTGCGCTGGTCGGTGCCGGTACCGGACACGAGAAAGAAGCGTATCTTCTGGGACGCGCACTCATGGATCTTCCGCCGGAGAATTGGATCGCAGGAAAGATGGATTCCCCCATGATGGCGATTACTTCCGTCAACCGGACGAATTATCTTGCCCTGCTTGGCTATCTGGAATATGCCGATATGAGTTTTTACAGGTGGGATCAGAAGACAACGTTCCATCGTTTGCCGCTGTCGGAAGAATCTTCCGAGAAACTGCAGCAATTCACAAGGCAGATCGACCGTTGTTATCTGCCGGATTCGAAACTGCAGGATCTGCTGGAAGAGGCATTCAGCGGCTTTGTCATGGGCGAGACCGATGATTTTTCCTCCTGCGTGGACGTACTGCTGAATGGGCTTGTCCGATTATATGAAGGGAGATAGGCATGGGTTTATATCTTCTTTTTTCCGGGCTTATGATCTGGATCATGACCGCTGTTTCTGATCAGATGAAAAGTGCAAACAGATCCTGGAGCAACTGGATGTTTGTTCTTTTGGGTGCTGTACTTTGTGCGCTCAGCATCTTCCTGATCGAAAAAATCGGAGGGGTCGATTTCCTGCAGGGAGAAGACTTTTTTCTCTTATTTCTGCTGGTTTCGATCATTTCCAGTCTGTGGTTTTGCCTGGGAAGAGGGCAGACACGTGAAAGAAATGCTGGGACGGTTCTTCGGATCTTTGCTGCCGGTGCGATGCAGGGCTTGGTCCTTTATTTGCTGCAGCTGATCGTACAGATGACGATCGTTTACCTGTTCTTTGATCTCAGCAATCTGAGTTATGCAGTTCTGATGATCCGGTCCGATTTGAAGACGCAGGTGATCTATATCCTTTTGACAGCGCTGGTCTGGGGCTTGATCAGTTTCTATTTTTCCAAAAAGCTGACATTTCTGAAGAAGGTTTCCGACCGGACAAACGGCCTGCTTTTCCTGGGATTCGGACTGATGTTTGTGCTGGTTCTCTTTTATGGAAGAGGTCTGTTTACTCTGCGTCATCCCAGTCAGGTGACCTACGTACTGCTCTATGGCATGATCGCCCTCGTCAGTCTGATGGTGATCGGACTCATGTCTTTTTCGGAAAAGGATCATGAGAAAGAAAAACAGCTGAGTGATATGGATCATACCAATCAGCTGATCAGCGCCGGCTATCAGAGCCTGAGTGAAAGACAGCAGGAACTTTCTAGACAGGCTCATGATTTTAAGAATCATCTACAGGTGATCCGTGGACTGGCTGCTGGTCGGCAAGAGGGGATCATTTCGTATATCGATGAGCTGCTTTCTTCTTCTCAGGGCTCATCCAGTTTTCATACCGGATCGCAGGTCGTTGACGCGGTGCTGAATGCCAAACAGCAGCTTTGCGAAGAAAAGAAGATCCGTTTCTCTGCCGAGATCCATCTGCCGGATGAACTGCATATTCAGCCAAGCGACCTTTGTATCCTTCTTTCCAATCAGCTCGATAATGCCATCGACGCATGCCTTCGGGAAGAGAAAGTGGATGCTTTGACCATTCGAATGACGATCGATACAAAGGAGGACTTTGTCTTTCTGATGACAGAAAACACCTGTACAGATGACCCGTTTGATGGGGATCTGCCTGCTTCGAATAAGCATCTTCCCTCGAAGAAAACAGAGCCCGGACATGGTATGGGCTTAAAGAATATGGAGTATATCGCCGCAAAATATGATGGATCTGTCCAATCCTCCTGGGATAGCGGCATCTTCAGTTCGGTCATCATGTTTCAGAATCACGAGAGAAAGGGAGACTGAGATGGCAGTCCTGATCATTCTGATCGCAGTTTTTCTGATGCTTCTCCTGCAGAGAAAGATATATCAGCGGTTCTGGAACTGGCATCTCGCTGCGGGCATATCTTTCTCAGAGAAAGAGATCACAGAGGGGGAGGCAGTTGTGATCGAGGAAGAGCTGACAAACGACAAGATCCTGCCGCTTCCCTGGGTCCATCTGAAGTTTCAGGTGAAAGCCAACGGACAGACAGCTTTTTTCGAAAGTGAACTTTTTCATATTCTGTTTCATCAGCGGATCCGGCTTAAGCGGGAGAGAATGGTTTCAAAGCGTGGAATCTATCAGATATCCGACGTAGATCTGATCAGCTACGATCTCTTTCTGACGACAAAACTGATCGATAGGATCCCTGTGGGTGCTCGGCTGATCGTTTATCCTTCGATGGTCAGTGCGGAAGAGATCCAGGTCCCCTTTGAAAATCTGATGGGTGATGTCATTACCAGGCGGTTTTCACAGGAGGATCCCTATCAGTTTAAGGGGATACGCGAATATCAGCCGGACGATGAATTCAAGCGAATCAATTTTCTTTCCTCTGCCAAAAGCGGGCAGTGGCTGGTCAATACCTTTGAATATACGCTGCAGCCGCGGGTACTGCTGATTTTACTTTGTGATCGAACCGCAAATCTTTCCAACGAAAGTGAGTATGAACGGGCACTTCATCTGGCAGGAACACTTACTTCAATGATCGAAAACCAGGGAATCCCTGCCGCGATGATCAGTAATGGAATCGCTGAGTCTATGGCGGAAGAAATTCATCTGGATTATGGCTGCAGCTTGGATCATACCCGCACTGTACTGGAAAGACTGGCAGGCCTTGATACGTCGAATGTCAGCATTTCTTGTCTGGAAATGCTGGAAAGAATAGAAAGCGAAATAGGACAGAATGACTATATCGTCCTTCTGACACCGTATCGAAGGGACGATCTCATCTTGAAATATCAGGAAATGCAGGAGAGGAATTCGGTTTACTGGATCTCATCCCTTTCAGACAACCGTCTGTTCGATGAAGAAGAGGTGCCCCGTCTGGATGAAAAACTGGAAAACTTCACCTATGATAGGTTCTAAACAGTATGGTTATTAAAACGACGGAAAAAGTTCGTGGTGTTCATGGATTTCAGGAAACCTACGCCGAGGAACTGGATCATCGAACACCCATTCAGGTAGTGCAGGCCCTCTATCCAGTCTGGATGGAAGGCTTAAAAGTGTGGCTGCTATTTGCTCCGATCCTGATCGTGATGCTGGCAGTCATCTATGCTGAGTACGGATACAGTCGCTGGTGGATCATGACCGGTTTTTTTGTCATGCCTTTTCTTTCTACGCTCATCCGGCGGAAAACTTCGAATCTTTTCCTGTTTATCATCTCCAGTCTGGTCATGGCGCTTTGGGTATTGCTGATGCCTGGACTTCTTCTGAAGATCCTGGGCGGAGGATTTGCCTTACTTTTAATGGTATACGGCATCGTGCGAAAGAACAGCCGCATCGAGCGGCCGCTTACATTGACGTATCTGATCTTTGTCCTGGTCTTTATCACGGTGACGGATCTGGTGATGCTCTCTAAGGATTTCACGGAATATCAGGCAGCGGTTCTTCTGGAGGGACTGGCCTATACCGGATCGTTTCTATTTCTGCAGCACCGGATAGCGTTGATCGATTCACTGACGACGATCGACAAACGATCGAACCGGTCTATTAAGCAGATGACCCGGTTCAACTCCGTTCTTTACCTGGGATTCTTTGTATTGATCAGTCTGGCTTTTCTGGGTCTTTATGAGATCCGGCTGGGCAATCTGTTAAGTCTTCTGGCCAATTATGTACTACTCGGAGGAAGACGGCTCGTCCGAATGATTTTCAGTATCGAAGCAACGGAAAAAGCGATGATGCAGGAACAGGATCTGATTCGGCGGACCAATGCGGATATCGTAGATTTTCTGGGTGGGCATACAGCGGCATTCTGGGTAATCGCCCAGCGGATCCTGGTCATCGTGGTCATTATCGGAGCGATCGTTCTGGCTGTTTATCTGATGGTTCATATCTATCAAAGGTTCGGGCACAAGGTCGTTTATCACGAAAAGGATCTGGAAGTTTCGAGAGAATTCTATACGAGCCGAACCGGCCGGCAGAAGAGAAGAGGCCGGATCCAGGAACCGGAAGAACCCGTGCGAAAAAGGTATTATTATTTAGTGAAGAAAGAAATGGGAGAGACGGTGCTGCCCAGCGATACACCAACCGATGTTGCCGGGAAAGTACCAGCGGTTTCGGAGATCCTGTCAGAATATGAAACTGTCCGATACGGTGAGTGATCTTGCAGATGTTTCTTGCATTGTGTGATTTTGTGGGTATAATGAAAAAGAGAACGAATCGCACACAGAAAGGAAAGACAAATGAAAAAGCAGATCAAAACGGATACTTTTCTTGAGTTTCAGTATGTGAGTGCACCTTCCTTCAGCCCGGATGGGAAAAAGGTTGGTTTTGTGGTGCAGCAGGCAGATCTGAAAGAGAATACCTATCACGGTGATATCTGGATGCTGGATGTTGCTACCAAAAAGGTTTCGCAGCTGACATCAGGCGGAGATGGACGAGGATTTGAATTCACACCTTCTGGAACCGTTCTTTTTGCGACAAAGCGTACAAAAGAAGAAAAGGAGAAGGAAGAGGAGACCGTCTTCTATGAGATCGATCCGGCGGGAGGAGAAGCAAGAAAGGCTTTTACCCTGCCAGTGAAGGCCGGACGGATCAAAGCGATCGATGAGGATCTCTATGTTGTTCAGGCTTCACAGAATAATGGAGAGACAGACAAGGACCGTGGCTGGGAAACCCTGGAAGAGACACCGTTCTGGTTTAACGGCAGAGGCTTCACGGCAGGTATTCGGGGACGGATCTATCTGTACCGCCGTTCTTCCAATGAATTGAAAGCGGTGACGGAACCCTGGTTTGATGCGTCGCTGGGGGAAGTCTGCGGCAGGAAATTCCTGTACCGCGGAGCTCTTTGGGAAGGCGGACGCAAATATGATTTCCCGGGACTGTATCTTTACGATGTGGATGCTGAAACCAGTGAATGCCTGATCGAGCCGAATACGAAAGCCGGTTATGTAGCTGATTTCTGGCCGGAGGATCAGATTCTTTTCACGACCTACGAGGACGGCGTGAATATTGGCATGTACAATCCGGACTTTTATCTGCTGGATCCGAAGACAAAGGAGCTTTCACTCTTTGCCCGTTACGACCGGGGGATCGGATCCTCTGTTGGTTCCGATGCGCGTCTCGGCGGCGGCAGAGCAGCGAAACGTACCAAAGATCGCTGGTATTTTGTGACGACGGATTGTGAGAGCGCTTATCTTCGCTATCTTTCCAAAGACGGTGTGATCTCTGATAACCTGACGCCGGAAGGCTCTGTGGACAGCTTTGATATCTTTGAGGATCATATCGTGACCTGTGCGCTTCATGGCAATCGCCTGGCAGAGCTGTATCTTGACGGGGAACAGGTCACGCATTTCAACGATGCATTCCAGGAAGAATATGATATCCGTACACCGGAATACTTCGAGTTCATCAACAAGGACGGGGTGTCCATTCACGGCTACGTGATGACTCCGTCTGATGCAGTTTCTCTGGCCGGACCGGATGGCCGTCATCCCTGTATTCTTCATATCCATGGCGGTCCTGCTACAGTCTTTGGCAGCGTATACCATCATGAAATGCAGCTCTGGGCCAATGCCGGGTTCTATGTCATCTTCTGTAATCCGAGAGGATCGGACGGACGAGGCGGCGAATTTGAAGATATCTGTGACCGGTATGGCAC
>JAFOIR010000273.1 GCA_017420625.1 Bacillota bacterium | reverse complement strand
GATCCGGTCTCCCGGTTCCCGGATCTTCTGATCGCCGAGACTTCTTCATCCTGGGACGATGGGACAGAACTTCTAACTCACCTTCGCTCTTACCAAAGTCTCGACTATCTGCCTGTTCTGGAGCATCCCACCCTGGAAAAGCTCCTGAAAGTCAGATCGTTCGGGGCTTTTGATATCCTGAGTCAGCCTTTTCAGGATCGTCGACTTCTGGAAAGTATCCGTCATCTGATCCAGTCACGGGAATACCTCGGTCAGAAAACAACCTATCCCCAGCGCAGCATTGATGCCTATCTCAGGCTCTTTACACCGGAAGTCGAAAATCCGGATCTTCAGATCCTGAAGGATGCCTCCTACCGGACGAAACTTCAGAAACTTCACCGGCTAATCCGGCAGTATCCGGAAGGACTCAGTGCCGCGGATATTGCCGGGCTTGCCCATGTCTCCGTAACAACTGTCCGGACCTGTCTTAAGACACTGGAAGAGACAGACCTTGTCCGAAAGGAAATCATTCATCACGGCCTGCGCGGAAGGCCTCTATATATCTATTACCCGTCAGAAAGGAAAAATCCATGAGCATTCAAAATGTCATCGTAGCGACCAAAAACGCCGGCAAGATCCGCGAGATCCGCCAGATCCTCGGTGAAACGTCAACGTCTTAACCATGTCGGAGGCCGGTTTCACCGGTGAGATCGATGAAACCGGAACCACCTTCGAGGATAACGCCCTCATCAAGGCACGTACGATCTACGAAGCCTATCAGGAAAGCGGCCGGTTCGATCTGGTGATCTCGGATGATTCCGGGATCGAGATCGATTTCTTTGATAAGAAGCCAGGCGTCTACTCCTCCCGCTGGCTGGGTGAGGATACGCCCTACGATGTCAAAAATCAGATCGTACTGGACAAGATGAAGGATGCACCGGATGACAAACGGACCGCCCGCTATGTCTGTGCCATCGCGGCGATCCTGAAAAGCGGTGAAGAGATCATCGTAAAGAAGACCGCAGAAGGCAGGATCGCAAAAAGTCCTTCCGGCCAGGGCGGATTCGGCTATGATCCAATCTTTGAGTTTACAGGAGAACCTGGCGATGTTCTTCCTGAAGGGCTGGTCCCCGGTATGACTTTTGCTGATATCAGCGCTGAGATGAAACACGCCGTGTCCCATCGCGGCAAAGCTTTACGAGCTCTGTACAAAGAGCTTGCGGAAAGGAGTCTCATTTGACATTTCTTGTTATTTCGGACACACACAGGAAAATCGACCGTGCCGGTAAACTGATCGTACGACTGCACGATCAGATCGACGGAGTCTGGCATCTGGGAGACAACTACCGGGACTTTGAACTGTTGGAATCGCGGTTTCGCCCCCTCTACCATCTGGCGTTCCAGGCCGTACCCGGCAACTGTGATATGAGCTGTCCGGCACCGAACAGTCTGTCGATCCCGGTGGAAGGTCACCGCGTCTTCATGCAGCACGGTGATGCCTACGGTGTATCCGGTCACTCCATCGGACAGTTTCCGATAGCGGCCAGAAGAGAAAAAGCGGATGTCGTTCTCTTTGGCCATACGCACGTCCCGCTGATTGAACTGAAAGACGGCGTCCTTTACGTCAATCCCGGTTCTCTCACTCTTCCGAAAGGCGGAAGCGAACCTTCCTACGCGCTGCTTCATCTTTCAAAAAACCAGCCGGCGAAAGCCAGTATTTTCCCCTATACGGAAGAGGCATAAATGATCACAAAGCGAGGTGAATCTTTCTTGATTTCTCCTCGTTTTTTTCATATAATATATCTAATATGTTTATGAAAGGTGGTGTCACATTGATCGAAGAAACCATCAAGGCTGTCAAGGAGGTCGAGCAGCAGGCACAGGATTTGGTAGCCGCCGCCTACAATCAGGCGGACGAGATCCGGATCAAGGCCGAAAAGGATGCCGGCTCCATTCTGGCAGAAGCCCGCGAGGAAGCCAAAGCAGCGCTTTCCTCTGCTGAGGCTAAGGCCAGGGAAGACGGCGAGAAAGCCCTCGAAGATGCAGCGAAAGATGCCAGATCCCAGGCTGAGGATCTGAAAAAGCGCTCCCTTGAAAAGAAGGAAGCAGCCACACAGGCTGTCATCGCCGCTCTCATCGGATGAGGTAAAACGCTATGGCCATAGTAAAGATGCAAAAACTCAGCCTTTGCGCGGCCAGATCCCACCGAAAACAAATTCTGGAAACCCTGCAGTCTCTCAGCGTCATGGATATCGACAATCAATATATTCAGGACAAAGAGCTTGAGCAGATGGACACTCGCACGGCGATCACGACTTTCGAAAAGAATGCCGCTACGCTGGATGAGGTTCTGGGGCTCCTGAAGACCTATGCCGGCGTCAGTTCCGGCGGCGGCCTCTTCAGTGAGCCGGAGCAGGTCTCCAAGGAAAAATTCGACGGAATCGTCAAAGATCAGAATCGCTTTATGCGCCACGCCGGAAGAATTCTGGACGCAGATAAAGAGATCTCTGAATGCAAAGGTATTATCAAAAAAGATGAAAACCAGATCATCGCCCTGCAGCCATGGGTGAGTCTGGATATCCCCATGGGGCTTCGCGGTACCCGCCTCGTACGTACGCTGGTCGGACAGATGCCCGGTTCTCTGACGGCAGACCAGATCTATGAGATCGCTATCCAGGGCCTTGCCCCTGCCGAGGAAGATGAAAAGAAACCGGACGAATTTCCGGTGGAAGTTCGGATCATCTCCGCTGAAAACGGTGTCACGAATGTCGTTGTCATGTGTCTAAGACGTGACCGCGATCAGGTTCGGGCGAATCTTCGCTCCGCCGGTTTTGCACCGCCTCCGGGAGATGAAAAGGGTCTTCCCTCTGAACGGATCGAATATTATCAGAAAGATATCGAAGCTCAGGCAGAGAAGATCAGCGAACTGGAAAAGAAGATCTCTTCCTACAAAGATGAAGCGGATGAATTCCGGATCGCTGCGGATTATTACCGTACCAGAGCGGAAAAATACCGGATGCTGGCCACGGTTCCTCAGTCAGAAAACATGTTCTTCCTGGAAGGCTGGGTGCCCGCCGACAAGGCTAAACCCCTTCAGAAAATGCTGGAAGAAAGGTTTGACGCAATGGTCGAATTCGAAGAACTCCGCGAGGATGAAGTCGAACCCACCCTGCTTCATAACAACCGCTTCTCCGAATCGGCGGAGGGTGTGCTGGAAGCCTACGGACTTCCCACCCATGGAAGGATCGACCCCACAACGGTCATGAGTTTCTTCTACGTGTTCTTCTTCGGAATGATGCTGTCCGATGCAGGCTACGGCCTGGTGATGACCATCGCCTGTGCGATCCTGCTTGTGAAAAAGCCGCACATGGGAGACGGCATGAAGAAGATGCTCAAACTCTTCTTCTGGTGCGGTCTGTCCACCACTTTCTGGGGCTTTATGTACGGAGGATTCTTCGGTGATGCCATCGATGTGGTCGCGAAGACCTTCTTTGGCTTTACCGGCGATACGCTGCTGAAACCCATCTGGTTCGCTCCGTTGGGCAACCCCATGCGGCTTCTGGTCTGGTGTATGCTCTTCGGCCTCATTCACCTGTTCGCAGGTCTGGCCGTCAAGGGTGCCGAGTACCTTCAGCAGAAAGATGTCGTGGGATTCTTCTCCGACGTTGTCGCGTGGTATTTCATGCTGACCGGCCTCGTGCTGATGCTGCTGCCCTCGGATATCTTCGCATCCATCTCCGGACAGAATTTTGTATTCCCTGCCTGGCTGAATACCCTGGCCAAGGTCCTTGCGATCGTCGGTGCCAGCGTCATCCTGCTGATGAGCGGCCGTACGAACAAGAACTGGGGTGTGAGGGTTGCTCTCGGCGCCTACGACCTTTATGGTATTACCAGCTGGCTTTCCGATATTTTGTCCTATTCGCGTCTTCTGGCGCTGGGACTTGCGACCGGCGTTATC
>JAFOIR010000031.1 GCA_017420625.1 Bacillota bacterium | reverse complement strand
CGGCTGCTTCTGGAAGGAGGCCGAGTGCCGCTTCTGAAAGATTCTATGAGTTGGCAGACGGATCTTTTTTCTCTTCTGGGAGGCGATATGACCGAAGAAGAAAAGCTGGAGAGTGAAGGCATGTCCTACCGGGAATATCTGCGGGTTCTGCTGCTTTTGTCAGATCAGGATAAACTTCTTTCAAGACTGCAGATGATCCTGCGCACAGATCCGAAAATCCAGGATCTTGATGAAGCGGTCGTTTCTTTTCACATCAGCCTGGAAGCCGTGCCGTCAAGCGGATGGACCGCGCCAATCTATTTTTCCGGAGTTTTCGGATATGAATAAGAAGAGTGCAGCGGGATCGATGGTCGTAGAAGCAAGTCTTGTCGTACCGATCTTTTTTCTTGCGATCGTTCCTTTTCTGTATCTCATTCGGATCAGTCTGTCTCAGGCGGTTCTGGAGAGGACATTGGATGAAGCGCTCAGATCCTTTGCTGTTGAATCCTATGTGGTCCTTCGGGAAGATGATCGACCTGCTTTAGATCTGACAGGAGATATGGATACGGCAGAGAATATTCAGCCGGATGTGACGGAAATGATCGGAATCGAGGATGACATCAGGGACGCAGCCAGAACGGCCGGCGCTGGTCTTGAAGAAGAAGGACAGGAAAGCCTGCTCATGGATCTGGCCGGCACGCTTTATCTTCGGCAAAAAGTGCTGGAGATTCTGTCCGGCCGGGATCTTGCCTCAATGGGTATCGAAGGAGGAGAAGAAGGACTCTCTTTTCTAGGCAGCCGATTCTTTTATTCGGAAAGTGCACACCGACATCTGCTGAATGCACAAATGACGGTAGATTGGTCATCTCCTTTTTCTTTCTTTGATCCCGGGATCAGTACTTTTTCGCGAACGACACATGCATTCACCGGAGAGACGGATAAGGATTCGAACAGCAGCGGCTTAAGCGAAAAAGAAGAAGACGATGATACCATCGTCTACCGGATCGGGCAGGGAAGTCATTATCATCAGGCAGATTGCTTTCTGATCGATAAGGATATTATCACGATCTCCGTTTCAGAAGCCAAACTGATGGGATTATCCCCCTGCAAAAGGTGCAGGAGCGATCTGGCTGTGACAGGACTGGTTCTGATGACGAGCGGAGGTGAAAAATACCACTTGTCTTCCTGCGGCTATTTATATCCCGATCTTCAGGAAATGACGCTCGAAGAGGCTGTTAAGGCAGGGCTTTCTCCCTGCGGCATTTGTTTCGGTTCGGAGGGGTATTTTCAATGACGGAGACGGGTAAAGTACTTTGGATCACTGCACTTTTGTGGCTCAGTACAGCTGACCTTCTGTATATGAAGCTCCCGTATCCGGTGCTTTTTCTTTTTGCCTTATCCGGTATACTGAGAGCGGCACCGAATTTTCTGAATGCTTTTGTTCAGCCCGACGGGATGATCATCATGACGATCCTGCATCTTCTGATCATCGGTGCCTTTTCGATTTATGTATGCCGGAAAAAGCAGATGGGAAAAGGGGATCTGATCGTGCTGATGATCATGGGAGCAGTCTATCCGACGGATCAGCTTCTCCTCATCCTTTCTCTGGGCTTTTTGCTGGCGGGAATGACCTCGCTTCTGATCATCTGGACCAGACAGGGAGAAAGGCTTCCACTCGTGCCGTTTTTGGGGATCGGGTGTCTGTTTGCTGAGATTTTGGGGTAAGAAAATGAGAATTGAAAAGGTTGAAATCGGGAAAGAATCCCGGGTACGTTTCTACGAAGACAAAGCCGGCATCTTCTATCAGGAGAAGATGATGCCCAGACTTCCCGTGCTGGTAAGCGGGCGATGGATCTCCTGTTATGAAGTAGAGTTTACGGCGCCTTTATACGCGCAGAGTCTTGACCGGATTCTGAAAGGACCGATCAGCAGCGATATACTCGACCGGATTCTGGACGCTTTCGAGGAATCGATTGGACTTCTGGAGAATTATCTGCTTGATAAAGAGAAGCTCTGGTGGGATCCGGCCTGGATCTTCTATGATTCAAGAGAAGGCAGAATCTATCTGGTCTATCTGCCCTGGGAAGAAACGGCAGGAAAGATTGGTATTGAAAAACAGCTTTGCCGGTATCTGTGGATCACTGCCGCCAGGCAAAGCTGGGGAAAAGAACTCTGGGAAAAAATCGGGAGATTCAGCGTCCATATTTATGGATCCAAAGCGGAAAAAATCGAAAAACTGATTGATCCGGAAAAGGAAAAAGCACTGGATGATCTCATGAGTCCGTCCGTCTTTCTTCCACCGCTTCAGCTAAAGAGCGATGAGAAAGAAACAGAGCCAGGCTTTTTTCAAAAATTGAGAACAGAAATCTCCTCGATCCTGCATGGCTGGTAAGGGTTATTCATGACAACTTGATAAATCGTACTAAATGATGTATAATAATCGTACGAAATGGTAATATATAATGTACGAAAGGAGAAGGCCATGTCCATAACGATCACAGAGCTGAAGAATAACCTGCATAAATACCTGCAGCTTTCTTCTCAGGAAGATATCTATATCACACATTATGGAAAAGTGATTTCCAAATTATCCAACCCGAATCAGGGCAGAGTGGAGATTGCCAGATCCTTGTTTGGAATTCTTCCGGAAGATGCACAGCTTGATCAGGCAAGGACAGAGGCTCTTATAAAATGAGAGTTCTGTTTGACACCTGTGTCATTCTGGATGCACTGCAAGGCAGACAGGTGTGGAAAAAAGAGGCGGAAGAACTATTTCTGGCCGTTGCAAACAGAGAGATCGACGGATATGTAACCGCAAAAGAATGTACAGATATTTATTATATGATGAGAAAATATCTTTCTTCAGAAAAGCAGGCGATCAGTGTTCTTCAGGCCTTTTGTGAGTTGTTTCAGATTCTGGATACAGCAAAAGAGGATATTCAGAAAGCTCTTTTCACAGATGCATCCGATTTTGAGGATGCTGTAATGATCGAAACCGCAAAAAGAGAAAACATAGATTGTATATGTACCAGGAACATCAAAGACTATCAGGCGTCCTATGCAAGGGTGTTCCTGCCAAAGGATCTATTGTCCGTTCTTCATCCTTCAGAGGGTGAAAACCTCTGATTTGTTTTTGTTTCCGAAAGTCCGTATTTCAGGTAAAAGTAGACTGGTACGGCCGACCATCCGTGGCAAAGACTGCCGGCGCCATCAAATGCGCTGGCTCCATCGATCGTTTCCCAGAAGGTATCAGCGCCGCAGGAGAGCATATGCCCGTAATCTTTTGCTATCTTTTCAATTACGAAAGAGGCATACTTTTCCTTTTGGAGAAACAGTGCTTCATATTTGAAGATGCTGTGACTGAGTGTGACGGGAATGAGCGAACCGCTTTCTTCTGCCAATAATGCCAGAATCTTGTCCTCTTTTTCGGAAGGCACCAGACCGGCAAGCAGCGATAATGACTGCGTCAGTTCTGCATAATGGCTGAATCCTTCGTCAGAGGAAAAAGATGCATAGAGATTCTTTTCGGGATTAAAGAAGGCAGAATGATAAGAAGCATGAATGGTTTGAATGGCTTCCTTGACGGAAGTCATTTTTTCATGGAATAAATCCTCCGGCAGATCTTTGAGAGCAGGTTTCAGACTATCCAGTATTTCCAGGAGACTATTAAGTGCCAGAACAGCAAAAGCGTTAAGCGGTGCATCATAGATCGGTGGATCTCCCAAAAGCGCCGGGCTGTCACCGCTCAGTCCCTCCTGCCATTCGTAGAAGTTCCAGTAAGACTCACCCTGGTAGCGGGGAATGAGACCGGTCTCATCGATCCGGCCAATCATCCCGTCTGCGATCTTCAGAAGAACCGGCAGCAGTTTTCGGATCGAAGAAACATCCTTTGTATATTGGAAGAATTCTGCACACTGAATCAGGAAAATGTACGTAAAGGAAGGGATCGTAATGGAGGCTTTGCCGGGGCTGATCAGCTCCAACAGGTTATCAGAACGAAGGCTGCCGGCTATCAGATTCAGGCTGGCAGCAGGAAAAGTGTATTCATGAAAGGCGTAGTAGCCGCAGAGCATCTGATTGCGGCTGTCCATGGTATAAAGAGCCTGCTCCCGCCACGGACAGTCTTCGTAGTGTTCGTGCATACAGTCCCGAAGCGTCTTCAGACAAGTTTCATAGATTCGTTTGTGAAGATGATCAGCAGGATCAAACGGGGCGATATAGGAAAGAGGGTAGACGGTCTCCCGAATTCCCAGGGAATAGATGACCGCCTGATGAGTATAGAGATGAAGTTCAAGAAATCTGGCAGCGATCCGCTTCAGCGGATATAGAAAGGATCTTCTTCCGGAGGACAATCTGAGACGGGCAGCAAAATTCCGATCATGAATGCGTGTGCGGACACGTCCGTCTTCCAGATGTTCTCCCCAGCCGATCAATATTTCTGTATCCTCTTCCAGTTCCAATTCCAGGGAAAGTAATCCTACTGTATGAGCAGGAAGTTCAGCGATCAGACAAATGCCGGAGGAGTCCGTGTCGTCGGCAGAGAATCGAATTCCTACTTCAGAAGGCAAAGACGGAGCATTAAGCGGCCTGGTGATCTGAAGAGAAGATGAGGCCATCCGGACCGCCGGCACAGTCTGCATGGTTTCTGCCGATTCCAT
>JAFOIR010000272.1 GCA_017420625.1 Bacillota bacterium | reverse complement strand
GGATGCTTCAGAAAATTCTGAAAGAACTGCATGCGTATGCCGAGAATATTCGGGAAAGATCGATTAAAGAACCGGGAAGGGCCGAGCAGATGCTGAAGGAACACCGTTCGATCCTGGAAGCGATGATCAGAAAGGATCCGGAAAGCGCCGGAGCACTGATGATCGAACATGTACGAGCTTCTGCCGCCAATATGGAAAAAAACCATCTGATGGAAAACTGAGAGGTAATGCGATGATCTATAATCAGGAACCCTGCATCTATACAGACGGAAAAATTAATAAGATCCCTTCCGATATGCTTCGGGAGGGACGTGAAAAAACAATGGCTTACCGGATCCTGAGAGCTCATGAGAGCAGGGAAGTGCCGGCTGAAGAAGGAATGCTGCATCTTCGTTTCGATGCGCTTATCTCACATGATATCACCTATGTCGGGATCATCCAGACAGCCAGGGCAAGCGGAATGAAATCCTTTCATCTTCCCTATGCACTGACAAACTGCCATAACAGCCTCTGTGCGGTCGGCGGAACGATCAATGAAGATGATCATGTGTTCGGACTGTCAGCTGCCCGTAAATATGGAGGAACCTATGTGCCGGCCAATCAGGCGGTCATTCATCAGTATGCACGGGAGATGATGAGCGGATGCGGCAGGATGATTCTCGGGTCGGACTCTCATACACGATACGGAGCCTACGGAACCATGGGGATCGGTGAAGGGGGACCGGAACTGGTCAAGCAGCTCTTGGATCAGACTTATGATATTCCTCTTCCTGAAGTGACGCTCGTCCATGTGACAGGAAAACTCAGGCACGGAGTAGGTCCGCATGATGTAGCTCTGACGCTTTGCCGGGATGTTTTCGGCATCGTCAAGAATCATATCCTGGAATTTGCCGGTGAAGGAATCCGAAATCTTTCCAATGATGAGCGGATCGGGATCGACGTGATGACTACTGAGACAGCCTGCCTTTCTTCGATCTGGGAAACGGATGAAGTCACTCGGCAGTTCTACCGGAATCATGGCAGAGAAGAAGACTATCAGAATCTGGCACCGCAGGATGGAGCCTGCTATGATCATTATATCGAACTGAATCTTTCTGAGATCGAACCGATGATCGCACTTCCGTTCCATCCCTCGAATGCACTTCCGATCCGTGAACTGAAGGCAGATCCCCATAAATACCTGGATCCGATCGGACTTGGAGATCAGGTCAAAGAAGGCAAGATTCTCGTAAGCCAGGGTGTGATTGCAGGATGCGCCGGGGGTCTATATGAAAACCTGGAAGAGGCTGATGCGATCCTGCAGCAGGGTACCATCGGGCAGGGGATTTTCTCTCTTTCCGTTTATCCTGCATCTACTCCGATTCAGCATGCGATGGCGCAAAACGGGATACTTACATCTTTGCTTGAGTCCGGAGCAGTCGTGAAACCATGTTTCTGCGGACCATGCTTTGGCGCCGGTGATGTTCCTTCCAATGAAGGTTTCTCGATCCGTCACACGACCCGTAATTTCCCGAATCGCGAAGGTTCCAAGCCCGGAGAAGGGCAAAAAGCGTACGTCGCCCTGATGGATGCACGCTCGATTGCTGCGACTGCTGCAATGGGCGGTGTCCTTACCGGAGCGGATGAAATTCAGTATGCCGTTAAACAAACGCCTTATCATTTTTATCCGGGCATCTATGAAAAACGGGTGTACAAAGGATTTGGAGATCCACATGAAGAGGAATCTCTGATTCTTGGCCCAAATATTACGGACTGGCCGAAGATGGAAGCGTTAAAAGAGGATCTTCTGGTAAAACTCTGTGCTGTGATCCGAGATCCGGTGACGACAACGGATGAACTGATTCCTTCCGGGGAAACTTCTTCCTATCGATCCAATCCTCTCAGACTGTCTGAATTCACCTTGTCCAGAAGAGAACCGGCCTATGTCGGAAGAGCAAAGGAAGTTCAAAAACTGAGAACAGAAGATTTTGGATTAAACAGTGAAAATGTGAGTATCGGTTCTGCGATCTTTGCCGTGAAGCCAGGGGATGGTTCTGCCAGAGAACAGGCGGCATCCTGTCAGCGTGTGCTGGGCGGAAGCTGCAACTTCGCGGTTGAGTATGCGACTAAACGGTATCGTTCCAACTGTATCAACTGGGGTATGATTCCCTTTACGACAGATGCTTTCCCGGCAGAGTGCGGACAAACTGTTTATATACCGGGAATCAGAAAGGCCCTGATTGAGGGAAAGGAAGAAATTACCGGATATATCGATCAGGATCCTGAAAAGCCGCTGAAACTTCAAATGAAAGGTCTGACACAAACAGAGCGCGAGATCCTGCTTCTGGGCTGCCTGATGAATTATTATGCGAAACGAGGAAAAGATCATGAATAAAATCAGAATGACGACACCGCTGGTGGAAATGGACGGAGACGAAATGACCCGTATTCTGTGGAAAAAGATCAAGGATGAGCTGATTCTTCCGTTCGTCGATCTGAAAACAGAGTACTATGATCTCGGACTTGAGAACAGAGATAAGACAGAAGATCAGGTTACGGTGGATGCCGCCAATGCTACAAAGAAATACGGCGTGGCTGTCAAATGTGCAACCATTACGCCGAATCAGCAGCGGGTAGAAGAATACAATCTTCATCAGATGTGGAAAAGCCCGAATGGTACGATCCGTGCGATGCTGGATGGAACCGTTTTCCGTACACCGATCGTCATCGACGCGATCAAACCGGCAGTCAGAAGCTGGGAAAAGCCGATCACGATCGCCAGACATGCTTATGGTGACGTTTACAAGAACGTAGAGATCCGTACCAATGAAGGCGGGATCTGTGAACTTGTCTTTACCGGGAAAAGCGGTAAGACAATCCGGAAAACGGTGGCTGAACTGGATGAACCGGGAATCTTCCAGGGTGTACACAATAAAGAGTCTTCAATCCGCTCCTATGCGCATGCTGTCTTTACCTATGCACTTTCAACCAGGCAGGATGTCTGGTTCGGAGCCAAGGATACGATCTCCAAAACATATGATGGTGCTTTTCGGCAGATCGTCGGTGATGTATTTGAAGAATACCGTGAACGCTTTGAAAAAGCCGGCATCACCTATTTCTACACACTGATCGATGATGCAGTGGCCAGAGTCATGCGTTCCAAAGGAGGCTTCATCTGGGCATGTAAGAATTATGACGGAGATGTGATGAGTGATATGGTCGCGACAGCCTTCGGATCTCTGGCTATGATGACTTCTGTTCTGGTATCACCGGACGGAATTTATGAATATGAGGCATCCCACGGGACGGTCACGAGACATTATTATCGCTATCTGAAAGGTGAGCCGACTTCCACAAATCCGATGGCTACGATCTTTGCATGGAGCGGAGCACTGAGAAAACGCGGAGAAATGGATGGGATCGGTGAGCTTTGTCATTTTGCGGATCTTCTGGAGGAGGCATGTCTTGATGTCCTTGGCAAAGGCATCATGACAAAAGACCTGGTACTTTTAGCAGATCCTTCCGTTCAGGTAAGAGAAGTGCTGACTGACGAATTCCTTTCTGAGATTCGTCAGGAAATCGAGAAAAAAATATCATAATCAGAAAATTTTAGGTTCCTTCCTGACAAAGAATATGTTATAATCATGACATAGTTGACACATTGGTAATTTCAAAGAAATTGTTCTTTGTCAGGAAGGAGCCGACATTGCAGGAAAAGAAAATCGACGAGCTTCGGCGGACTTTCCCTGAAGTGGACAGAGCCTACTGGTTCGCTATTCGTGCCCATCGAGGACAGAAACGTAAGGATGGGAGTACGCCTTATATCCAGCATCCGATCGAAGTGGCTGAGATCGTTTCCACCATGAGTGTGGTTCCAAGCGTCATCGTTGCAGCTCTGCTGCACGATGTAGTAGAGGATACCTATGTCAAGCTCAATGACATCGCCAGAATGTTCGGGATTTATGTTGCCGATCTGGTCAGCGATGAAAGCGAGAATAAACGCCGCGAAAAACCGGCTTCTGATACCTGGCGCTTGAGAAAGGAAGAGGCGATCGAAAAGATTGCCGGGGCCGGAAAAGAAGCCAAGATCATCTCGCTGGCAGATAAACTGTCCAATCTTCGGTCAATCTGGAGAGATTATCAGATTATCGGAGATGAAGTCTTCGATCGCTTCAATATCCAGGAGAAGAAAGAGCACGGATGGTATTACCGTTCCATGAGAGACCAGTATATTGGTCTGAAGGGAACGGACGCCTGGAAGGAATATTCCGATCTGATCGAGAAAATTTTCGGACCGGATCGTGCTCAGCCGATCCCGGAAGACAATAAAAAAGCATAAAAAGTCCTCCCGCAAAGGGGAGGATTTTTGTTTTCCTGAAGAAGAACGATTAAAGACCGAGATCTTTGAACTTGTCGGCCATCAGCGCATAACCGCCGTCAAGATCGGGATCTGATTTATAGGACATACCAGGATTCTGACGGGAAGCACCCTTTTTGCCGTCTCTTCTGCGGCGGGGAGCACCTTCACCATCTTTTTTCTCGCGGCGGGAAGATTTGTTTCCTTCCGGGTTGGGCATCAGCGCACGGATGGAAAGAGAGATCTTCTTGCTGGCTTCATCCAGTTTGATGACCTTGACTTCAACTTCCTGGCCAACGGTAAGGAACTCGTTAATATCTTTAACATAGGTGTTGGATACTTCGGAAATATGAACCAGACCCTGGGTGCCAGCTTCACCTTCCAGTGCAACAAAAGCGCCAAAGGACTGAATACCTGTTACTTTACCTTTTAAAACCTGTCCGACTTCTACACTCATAGCAGTACCTCCATCTGGCATCCGTCTGAATCCGAACCCTGCAGGAACAGCGGGAAGAGCTCTTTATCAGTTCTTCCGGCCATCTATCCTGAGCGAATGGATATGATACGGCTGCCGGCATAAATATCCTGACTATTATATCACAAACAGACATTGGAAGCAAGGGGGAAAGATGGTTAAAAACCGGAAAACCAGTTGACACTTTCTTATCAGATGTGTTAAAATATATAGCTGTAGTATGTCGGTGTGATGGAATTGGCAGACGTGACGGACTCAAAATCCGTTGATGGCGACATCGTGTGGGTTCGAGTCCCACCACCGGCATTACCCCGCAGCCTGCGGCATGTCTGCAGTCTGCGGTTTTTTCGTTTCAAGAGATTCTTATCTTCATTCGAGATACAGAAGAAAGCAGGTATTCATATTCCATGAACAAACGATATCAGATCACCCGACTGGCCGGGTATTCCGGTTCCGTCATGCAGGCGATCACGACTAATGTGCCTCCGGTTTTGTTCATCATTTTCCAGGAACACTTCGGGATCACTTATGCGGAACTTGGATTTCTGGTTTTGATGACATTTGTCGTTCAGATCGTAGTTGACTTTGTTCTTGCCAGAATTTCTCATAAGCTGAATCTTCGGCTGCTCCTTCAAAGCTGTGGTGTTTTCTCGCTTGTTGGATATCTGATGCTTGTCATGGCACCGGTACTTTTCCAGGGACATGTCTTTGCAGGATTGATCCTTGCGTGCCTGTTTTATTCTTCTTCCGCCGGGATTATTGAAGTCATGTCTTCCCCGGTCAATGATGCGATTCCTTCACAGGATAAGGGATCATCCATGGCCTTTCTTCATTCATTCTATTGCTGGGGCGTACTTGGTTCTGTTCTGATCAGTACCATACTGCTGCGGCTGTTTGGCCAGGATCACTGGCAATGGGTCATGATATTCTGGATGATCATTCCGATCACGAACTTTATTCTGTACACTGTCTGTCCTCTCCCGCCTATGCTGAGCGGAAATGAAAACGGAGGTGTACATCTTTCCCGAATGCCTCTTTTCTGGGTCGCTCTTTTAGTGATGATTGCCTCAGGAGCCTCGGAACTGGCGATGGGGCAGTGGGCGTCCATGTTTGCCCAGAAAGGTCTTGGCGTCAACAAGACGATCGGAGATATCGCCGGCCCGTGCTTCTTCGCATTTCTGATGGGACTGGGACGTCTGTATTATGGTATCCGCGGAGAAAAGATCCGCATGGATCGTGCACTGATGCTGCTTTCTGTATTATGCGTCGGAAGTTATCTTCTGACGATTCTTTCCCATTCACCGATCCTTTCGTTGGTCGGAGTAGGCCTTTGCGGTCTTTCTGTTTCCATGATGTGGCCAGGAACACTGGTCCTTGCAAGTAAGGCAATTCCTGAGGGTGGCACCAAACTGTTTGCCATGCTGGCGCTTGGAGGCGATATCGGATGTTCTCTGGGCCCATGGCTGACCGGCATCATCTCAGACAGAGTCCTGAAAATCTACCCGGATGGCGGATTTGGTTATCTGCCGGATCAGCTGGCACTTCGGATCGGGCTGGCTGTTGCTATTGTTTTTCCAATTTTGTTGTTTGTATGCGTTCCCAGACTGAAAAAGAAGGAGAATTGATAATATGAGTCGGAAAATCCTGCTGGTTGACGGTCATTCCATTGCCAATCGGGCTTTCTATGGCCTGCCTCTTCTGACCAATTCCAAAGGGCTTCATACGAATGCCCTGCTGGGATTCTTCAATATTCTGCTGCGTACGATCGACGATGTCAAACCGGATGCGCTGGGCATTGCATTTGACCTCAAAACACCGACCTTCCGGCATGAATTATATCCGGAATATAAGGGGAACCGCGCAGGTTTTCCCGATGAACTAAAAGAACAGATACCGTATCTGCAGGATCTTTTGAAAGACGCAGGTCTTAAACTTCTCATGAAAGAGGGATTTGAGGCAGATGACGTCTTAGGCACCATCTCCAAACAGCATGGCGAAAAGGGTGATGAAGTCATGATTCTGAGCGGGGACAGAGACCTTCTGCAGCTTGTGGACGAGAGGATCACTCTGCTTATTCCGAAAACCAAAAAAGGCGGAAGTGAAACGGAAGTCTATCATATTCAGGAGGTCACGGAAAAATACGGTGTCGGACCCGAAGGATACCTCGTTATGAAATCTCTGATGGGAGATACATCGGACAATATCCCCGGTGTGCCTTCGATTGGTGAAAAGACAGCATCCAAAATCGTCAGCACCTACAAAAACCTTGAAAATGCCATAGCGCACGCTTCCGAGATCAAGCCGCCCCGAGCAGGACAGAACCTGATGGAGTATCAGGAACAGGCCAGGCTTTCACTGATTCTGGCTACGATTCGGACAGACTGTCCTGATCCGGGAGAAGTCACTGATCTGACACCGGAAGTTTTCCATACCAGATCTTTTATAGAGGGATTGCGCGGCTTTGAACTCAAGAGTCTGCTCAGCCGGATCGGTACACAGACAGTAGAGGAAGAAGAACCGGAAGGACAGATCGGGCTGGAAGAAGCGCAGACACTCAGACCGGAGGCATCGGCAGATGGACCGGATGATGCACTTCGTGTTCATCAGTTTTTCCATTCTCTGAATCAACAGACGGAAAAACAGCTTGCCGTTTACCCGGCAGACAGCGCAGACGGTCGGGTTCTGGGACTTTCCTTTGCTTCTTTTGATCAGCAGATCTATACGGAAGAACTGAGCGGTGAATGTCTGGAGGAAATCCTGAAAGTGCTTCATGATCCGGATATCCGGAAAATCACCTTTGATGCGAAACAGATCCAGCGCTGGCTTCTTGAAATGAAAACCGGGGCGATCGAAAAGCCTCTTAGTGATCTGATGCTGGCCTGTTATCTGCTCAATGCGACGAAGGGAAGCTACAGTGTTGATGAAGTATCGGTAACCTATCTGGATCAGTTTATTCCGACGGAGTCTGATCTGCTCGGTCAGGGTGTTAGGAAGAAGACCTGGGAGGAGATCGACGAGAAAAAGCGCAGCAGTTTTCACCGTCAGTACGCAAAGGTCCTGCTGGATGCGTACGAAAAGATCTCAGAAGACCTTAAGAAGATGGATCTTATGTACGTTTATGAAGAGATCGAACTTCCTCTGACTGAAGTACTGGCATCCATGGAAACAGACGGAATCCGATGTGAGAGCAGTGTGCTGGAAGAGATCGGAGCTTTTCTGCGTTCGAAGATCGAAGAACTGCAGAAGAGTATCTATGAAATGGCAGACGGGCCTTTCAATATCAATTCGACCAAACAGCTCGGCAGCGTTCTGTTTGAAAAGCTGGAGCTTCCTACAGGAAAGAAAACAAAATCCGGCTATTCCACTTCTGCGGAAGTGCTGGAATCACTCAAGGCAGCTCATCCCATTGTGGGGCAGATCCTCCTGTACCGGCAGCTTACCAAACTGGAATCCACCTATGTGGAAGGTCTGAAGCCCTTTATAGCAGCAGATGGCCGGATTCATCCGCGTTTTCAGCAGGCCGTGACGGCGACAGGCCGTCTTTCCTGTACAGATCCGAATCTGCAGAATATTCCGATCAGGGAAGATCTGGGACGACAGCTCAGACGGGCATTCCTTCCGTCCGGAGAAGACTATTTCTTCATGGACGCCGATTACTCTCAGATTGAACTTCGGCTTCTTGCGGATATGTCTGAAGATGAGAACCTGATCGATGCCTATGTGCGCGGCGACGATATTCATCGGCTGACTGCTTCTCAGGTACTGCACATTCCGTATGATGAGATCACCCCACAGCAAAGAAGCAGTGCCAAAGCGGTCAATTTCGGCAT
>JAFOIR010000271.1 GCA_017420625.1 Bacillota bacterium | reverse complement strand
TCCCGGCAATACCGATACGGGCCTGAAATCTGATTTCGGAAAATATACTTCTGTGACAGGAAATGAAGCGGAAGGCCTGGACATGATCGAGGAGATCTTCATCCGTCCGTGGAACGGCTACTGGGCTTCTCCGGAACAGATGGGTTATCCTCTGGTCTGTATGGGATCAAATATCTTTTCATACATGTCAGGACAGACGATATTCATGGATTATGGCATAAGCAATACCTGGCTTTACAATCCTTACTGGTTTTGAAAGCAAGTCGATAAATGAATGGAGATAAGAAAATGGAAATAAAAACAGATATACAGATCGCTCAGGAATGTGAAAAAGAAAAGATCACAGAGATCGCAAAAAAAGTCGATATCGATGAGAAGTATCTGGAATTATATGGAAACTATAAAGCAAAAGTCGATTACAAGCTTCTGAATGAGCTGAAGGACAGACCGGACGGCAAACTGATCCTAGTGACAGCCATTACACCCACTCCGGCCGGAGAGGGAAAGACGACGACTTCTGTCGGCTTAACGGATGGTTTGCGTAAGATCGGTAAGAAAGCGCTGGTCGCTTTGAGAGAACCTTCGCTGGGCCCTGTCTTCGGTGTCAAAGGCGGTGCTGCCGGCGGAGGATATGCACAAGTCGTACCGATGGAAGACATCAACCTGCACTTTACGGGAGACTTCCATGCGATTGGTGCTGCCAACAATCTTCTGGCAGCGATGCTCGACAACCATATACAGCAGGGTAATGTGCTGGGAATTGACCCGCGTAGAATCACCTGGAAGAGAGCAGTCGACATGAATGACCGTCAGCTTCGCAATATCGTTGACGGATTGGGCGGAAAGCCAAACGGTGTGCCGCGTGAGGACGGTTTTGAAATCACTGTGGCATCGGAAGTCATGGCGGTATTGTGTCTGTCATCATCCATCAGCGATCTGAAGGATAGACTGGGCAGAATCATCGTCGGCTATACCTATCAGGGAGAACCGGTAACGGCACATGATCTGAAAGCAGAAGGTGCAATGGCTGCTTTATTGAAGGATGCCATCAAACCGAATCTGGTCCAGACCTTGGAAGGCACACCAGCTTTCATTCATGGCGGACCTTTTGCCAATATCGCACATGGCTGCAACTCGGTGATGGCTACTCGTCTGGCTCTCAAACTTGGCGATTATGTAGTGACTGAGGCAGGCTTTGCTGCCGATCTGGGAGCAGAGAAGTTTGTTGACATAAAATGCCGCATGGCAGGACTCAAGCCTTCTGCCGTTGTCATCGTCGCAACGGTAAGAGCATTGAAATACCATGGCGGCGTTGCCAAGACAAATCTGAACGAAGAAAACCTGGAAGCATTGGAAAAAGGACTTCCGAATCTTCTTCAGCATGTTTCCAATGTCAGAAATGAATACGGCCTTCCTTGTGTCGTAGCGATCAACGCTTTTCCAAGCGATACCAAGGCGGAATTGGACATGGTTGAAGAAAAGTGCCATGAACTCGGTGTTAATGTCGCTTTGTCAGAAGTCTGGGCAAAGGGCGGAGAAGGCGGCAAGGCTCTGGCTGAAGAAGTCGTCAGACTCTGTGAACAGCCGAATGATTTCCATTTCGTCTATGATCTCGATATGCCGATTAAGAAAAAACTGGAGACCATCTGCAGGAAGATCTATCATGCTGACGGCATTCATCTGGCGGGCAATGCTCCGAAGCAGATTAAACAGTTGGAGGATCTCGGTTTCGGAAATTTGCCGATCTGCATGGCCAAGACACAGTATTCCTTCTCGGATGATGCTTCCTTGCTGGGGGCGCCGAAGGGATTCAATGTCGTTATTCGCAATCTGAAGGTCTGTGCCGGTGCGGGATTCATCGTAGCTCTGACCGGTGACATCATGACGATGCCTGGTCTGCCTAAGGTTCCCGCTGCCGAGAAAATCGACGTAGATGAAAACGGTGTGATCACGGGATTATTCTAATAAAATGATCAGGCAGATGTCTGCTGATGATAATCTGCCTGATTTCTTCAGGAGAATGAAATGAATTTATATAAGGAATCATGTGAAAGGTTTACTGAACTTTTGGCATCTTCTTCTGCCGTTCCCGGAGGGGGAGGAGCAAGCGCTCTGGTTGGAGCGATCGCCATCGCTTTAGGTGATATGGTCGGTGAACTGACTGTCGGCAAAAAGAAATATGCAGATGTAGAGGAAGAAATAAAAGAACTGATGATAAAGGCGCAGGATCTGCGTGTCGAGTTTCTTAATTGCATCAATGATGATGCCAGAGCCTTTGAACCCTTATCCAAAGCCTACGGTCTGCCTAAGGATGAACCGGGCAGGGATGAAATTCTGGAAAAGTGTCTCAAAGATGCGGCAGCAGCACCATTGAAAGTCTTCGATCTTTGCTGTGTATCGGTTGAACTGCTTAAGGAATTCGGTGAAAAGGGAAGCAAGCTGATGATATCAGACGCGGCAACAGGCATTGCTTTCGCAAGAGGTGCTCTGTATGGCGCGGCAGTCAATGTCAGAGTCAATACGAGACTGATGAAGGATCGGGATTATGCAGAGCAGCTCGATGAATATATCGGCAGCAAGCTTGATGCATATTCAAAGGTTTGTGACGAGGTATATGAAAGCATCTATCAGAGGCTTTCATATCATGACAGCAAACACTAACGGAAGGAGTGTAAATAAATGGCTGAATTATTGAAGGGTGGACCTGCGGCAAAGGCGATCACGGAGGATCTGATATTCCGTTGTAAAGCATTGAAGGAGAATGGAACAGATCCGTGCCTGGCGATTTTAAGGATCGGAGAGAGAGATGATGATATTGCCTATGAAAAAAGTGCCTTAAAGCGCTGTGAAAGAATTGGAGTTAAGGCAAGG
>JAFOIR010000270.1 GCA_017420625.1 Bacillota bacterium | reverse complement strand
CGGATCTATCAAGTGCAGAAGGAGTTCCCCTGCACCTTCATCCGGGGAAACCGGGAAGAATACATGCTGGACTACCGGGACGGCAAGAAGGAAAAATGGGAATACGGTTCCGGCACCGGAAACCTTCTCTACACCTATGAAAATCTTCGTCCGAATGATTTCGCCTTCTTTGAGACGATGACCGACCGGAAGGCAGTGAAGATCGAAGGCCTTCCGGAGCTGTATCTTTGCCACGGAACGCCCGAAGCATCCCGCGGAAGCCTGGCAGAATATCATGAAGAGACGCCAGGCCTCCTCTCGAAGATCAACGAGACGCTCGTCCTCTGCGGTCATACGCATCATCAGTACATGTATGAGCGATGGGGCAAGAGGGTGATCAACCCCGGCGCTGTGGGACTCAGCTTTGACGATGAAGGGCATAAGGCACAGATGGCCATGCTCTACGGAAAGGGCGGCGTGCTGGAAGAGGCAGAGCTTGTCCGGCTGGATTACGACTGGAAGCAGACTCTCCGCGATTTTGAAGAGAGCGGACTGAGAGAAAAGGCGAACGTGTGGGCGGCCATGGATATGCACGTCATCCGCACCGGTGATCACAAGACCTATCAGCTTCCCTTCCTGGTCCATCAGCTCTTTTTGGATGAGGGAGGCACGGACGTGCCCTGGCGGGAAGTCCCGGAAAGTTTCTGGGAAAAAGCCGCCAAAATGAAAGGAATTCTATAAAAAGAGGAACAGAAAATGGAAAAGAAGAGCGGGTCCGGACTTCAGTTCTGGGCTATGGTATGGGGTGTCGGACTGGCAGGACAGCTTTGCTGGAATGTCGAGAATCAGTGGTTCAATACATTCGTCTATGCGAAGATCGCAAAGGATCCGACCATCATCTCCTGGATGGTGGCGATCTCAGCCATCGCCACGACGATCGCGACCTTTATCTTCGGTACGATGTCCGATCGAAAAGGCAAACGAAAAGCCTTCATGGCGGCAGGCTATATCCTGTGGGGCATCTTCACGATCCTGTTCGGAATGACCGAATTCATCACCAAAGGACAAAGCATGTCCACTCAGATCATCGTCATCGCCGGTACGGCTGTCGTGCTCGCAGATGCGATCATGTCCTTCTTTGGTTCCATGGGCAACGATGCCAGCTTCAATGCCTGGCTGAATGACCAGATGACAGATAAAAACCGCGGAAGCATCGGCGCCGCACTGGCGACCCAGCCACTCATCGGCACCATCGTCGGTACCGTTGCCGGAGGCATGCTGATCGGCAGCAATGACAACTACATGCGTCTGTTCCTGGTCATGGGCGGACTGGTCATCCTCTTCGGTATTCTGATCCTGTTCTTTATGAAGGACGCACCGGGTCTAAGCCCCAGCAAAGAAGGCAGCTTCATGAAGCAGCTTCTTAGCGCCTTCAATCTGAAGGAACTGCTGAAACAGAAAGAGCTGATCTGGGTCTTCATCACCCTGACCGTTTACTTTGTCGCCTTCAACGTATATTATCCGCATGTCGGCAACTATATGATCTACTACCTCGGCTTTGATCCCGGCAGCATCGGCCTGGTACAGGGAATCGCCCTGATCTTCGGCATGATCAGCGTCATCCCCACCACCAAATTGCTGAACAAAAACAAGTATGTGACCGCCTCTGTCTGCTCGATCCTTTTAAGCTTTATCGGCGTAGGGATCCTGGGCTTTTTCGGAAAGCCGGAAAACGTGGATCCTACCACGATCTTCAACTGGAATCTGCTGATCGGCCTGTTCTTCTTCGGCTGCGGCTATATCATGTTCATGCAGGTGCTTTCTGTCTGGATGAAGCAGCTGTTCCCGGAGGAGTCCAAAGGACAGTTTGAAGGATTCCGGATCGTATTCTTCGTCCTGATCCCGTGGATCGTATCTCCCTTTATTGCGAACCCCATCATCAAGCAGAACGGCGAGATCGTGGATGCCAACGGCCTGACAGCCTACCTTCCTACGAACGTGCTGTTCCTGCTGTCCACCCTGATGATCCTCGCGACCTTTATCCCGCTGTTCTTTGCGGCCAAACAGCGCAGCGCAGCCAGAAAACAAAATCCTTCCAAGTAATGTAGAAAAACAACCCCCTGAAAGGAGGCTGCTGATGAAAAAACTATTGGTGATCTGTGACGATGTATGGCATCCGGCCGAGATCGTCGAACAGGGCTTTTCCTATATCCAAAACGAAGAGATTCAGTTCGACTTCGTGCGGACGGCCAAAGATATTCTGACAGAAGAACTGCTGGCGGAATATCCCATCGTTTTCTGCTGCAAGGGCAACAGCATCAACGCCGCGAACCAGGAACCCTGGTTTGAAGAAGGCGTTACTGAGGTCGGTCCCAAAGAGATCGAGCGCTATATCGAAAACGGCGGCGTCTATGTTGTCCTGCATGCCGGCAGCGCGGTCCATCCGGACTGGTTTGCCGCACCCGGCAGGGAAAAGTTCCACCGCCCCGCGGAGGAATATACCCGGATGATCGGATGCCGGTTCATCACCCATCCGCCCAGATGCCCTGTGACTGTTTCCGTGACCAATCCGGAGCATCCTCTCATGGAGGGTGTGGAAGACTTCACCGAGCGGGACGAGCATTATCAGCTGGAGGTGACCGAACCGTATATCACGACGCTTTTTGAAACTTCCTCTGAAACCGGAGGAGCAGGGCGTCCCGGCGGATTCCTTTT
>JAFOIR010000269.1 GCA_017420625.1 Bacillota bacterium | reverse complement strand
GGAGAAAGGCAAATGGCAATAATAAAATTACCGATAGACGAATCCCTTCCGGCCTATGTCAATGAGTCCATAGTGACGCTTGAGGAACTTGTGCGAAGCGACCATTTCAGTGCGTTTGAGAAACTGGCAAGGCTTTCCAAGGGCGAAATACTGGTGCTTAAGATCCTCCTCCTTCAGGGAGGGACAACAACACCGACCGAGATCAGTGAGGCTATGAACAGTACCAAAGGCCGTGTATCCGCAGTCCTGAATGCGCTGGAGAAAAAGGGTGAGGTTACAAGAGCGATCGATAAAGACAATCGCAGAAATATTATCGTAACGCTCACGGATTCCGGAAGAGAGCATGTCATGAATGAGCTTCAGTCGGGTTACAGAACCATGACACATATCTTTGAAGAACTGGGGGAACAGGATTCCGCGGAGTTTATCCGGATGCTGACGAAGGTATTTAAGCTGATGAATGAAACAGACTAAACCATTGCAGGCATTGACTTGCCTGCAAAAAAATCGAAATAAAGTTTACACTGTAAAAAATTAACATGGAAAAAGGAGAAAAGAAGATGGAAAAGAGAACAGTGATCGTAACAGGCGGTAACTCAGGACTTGGTTACCAGTGCGCAAAAAATATAGCAATGAAGGACAAGGATTATACGCTGGTGCTTGCCTGCAGGAACCCGAAGAAAGCAGCTAAGGCGATACAGGATATGAAAGCGGAAACGGGAAACGAAAATATCTATTCCGTCGCACTTGACCTTGCGTCGCTGGATTCGGTGCGCACTTTTAAGGAACTTTACAAAAAGGAAAACTTTCCGCCGCTTTATTCTATCGTGTGCAATGCGGGACTCAATCGCACTCCGCTGGAATATACAAAAGATGGATTTGAGATGACGTTTGGGGTATGCCATTTGGGACATTTCCTTCTTGTGAATGAGATGCTTGATATGGTGGCTGAAGGCGGAAGGATCGTTTTCGTGGCCAGCGATATGCACAGGCCTCCGATCATGATGTCGCTCAAAGCACCTGCATTTACTGATGCGTACAAGCTGGCATATCTTGGTAAAAACGAGAAGCCTTCCGGCAAGGATATGAATCTGAGATATTCCATGGCGAAGCTATCCAATATCCTTTGTACTTATGAAATGGCTGACAGACTGAAAACAGCCGGAAAGAAGATCACGGTCAACGCCTTCAATCCGGGGCTGATGACGGATACGAATTTCATGCCGACGGGCAGCAAAGTGCAGAAAGCTCTGATCAGCGCGGGATCAACAATTGTGGCAAAGCTTACGAACCGCTACGGGAGTGGACTGACTTCCGGGAAAGAGCTTGCGAAAATGGTGACAGAAGAGAGCTTTGAGGGTGTGAGCGGGAAGTATAATGACCGGGGCACGATCACGAAGACTTCAGAACCAAGTTATGATAAGAAAGCTGCGAAAAAACTTTGGGAACAGAGCGTGGAGCTGCTGAAGATGAAACAGGACGAAATGATCCTGTAAACGGGAGGTGCTTGTCATGGATATGAAAGAAGCGATGAAAGCCAGACATATGGTTCGGAAATACACGGACAGAGCGATTCCTGCGGATATCGTAGATAAGCTGAACGAACGTGTCAGAATGAATAATGAGCAGCATGGTCTGTCCATCAGGCTTATAACAAACGATAAAACTGCGGTTCCGGGCGTAATCAGGCTGATCCTTGCAAAAGGAGTCAACAATTTCTTTATCATGGCCGGACCTGAAGGCGCGGATGAGCTGTGCGGATACTGCGGGGCAGACCTGATGCTATATGCACAGACGCTTGGACTGAATACATGGTGGGTCGGCGGCACCTATAACCGGAAAGGTGCACAGGAGAAATCCGAAGGTGCAAAACCGGTAGGGATCATCGCTGTCGGCTACGGTCAGACGCAGGGTGTTCCTCATAAGACGAAGACGGCAGAACAGGTCAGTTCATACGATGGAGAAACTCCTCAGTGGTTTAAGGACGGCATTGAAGCGGCGCTTTTAGCGCCTACAGCACTGGCAAAGCAGGCATTCACCGTCAGAGGCAAAGGAAATAAGGTTTCAATTTCCTGTGATAACGGCATCTTTACCGGTGTGGATACAGGTCTTGTGAAATATCACTTTGAACTGGGAGCCGGAAAAGATAACTTTCAATGGGAGTAGCGAATATGGATGAGCAGATACAGACACTTCAAAGACTGATCGATGAAAGTCATTTCACACTGGTCATTACCGGAGCGGGTATTTCCGTTGCATCCGGTATTCCCAGCATGCACGGTTTGAATCTGGCGGAGACACTGCAGTTTGCTTCCAATACCGTGCTGAAGGCAACGCCGGAGCATTATTACAGAGTCGCCAGGCATTCTTTTCTCGACGCCATGTTTCAAAATGGTCCGAGTCTCTCGCATAAGAAACTGGCTGAATTGGAGCAGAAGGGAAAGGTCCAGGGAATCATAACAACCAATCTGGACCATCTTCACAGTCTTGCCGGCTCGAAAAATGTGGCAGAGATTCAGGGAAGCTTTGCCGTGAATACCTGTCTTAAATGTGGAAAGCGAAACTATGATGTGAATATCTGGAATAAAGGGAAAGCGCCAAGATGTGAGTGCGGAGGATTATATTCCTGCTGGCCTGTTTATGCGCATGTTGGACTCTATAATGAGGATGTGCTAAAAGCTCAGGAATGGGCGCGAAAGGCAAAGCTCGTCATTATTGTAGGCGCAATCGGGAACTATGGAAGCGTATATTGGAATCACATAAAACCGTCTGCCAAGATCGTACAGATCAATCCGAAACAGACAGGGTTTGATTCTTCGGCCTTTCTGAATATCCACAGTACCTGCGATGAGGTTTTTGCCGGGTTGTCATAGGAGGATGTATTGATGATACGATGTATTAAGGGTGATATAACAAAAGTTCATGGTGTGGATGCCATTGTCAATGCCGCGAATCGCACCCTGCTCG
>JAFOIR010000030.1 GCA_017420625.1 Bacillota bacterium | reverse complement strand
TCCGTTCTGCTGGTCGATCATGACACTCAGATTCTGAAGGAATCCGACTGGCTGATTGAGATGGGACCGGAGGCCGGTGCGAACGGCGGCAGAGTAATTGCAGAAGGAACCGTGGAAGAGATTGAAAAGAATGAAAGTTCCGTCATAGGCGAATATCTTTCAGGAAAGCAGAAGCCTGTTCGCCGCGGTGCCGGGGAAAATGCTTTTGCAAACGGGCAGATCCATATGGAGACGGATCAGATCCATACCGTTAAGCCGCTTTCCGTGCGTATTCCGAAAAAAGGTCTGACCGTGATTACCGGGGTATCGGGATCCGGCAAGACGACCCTGATTCTGGAAAGTCTTGTTCCGGCGCTGGATGCTCTTTGTAACGGAAAAAAGATGCCGGAGCATGTGAGGTCCATTGAGGCGGAAGGCATCCGGCACGTCAAGCTGATCGATGCGACGCCGATCGGCATCAATGTGCGTTCTACAGTTGCGACCTATGCCAATGTTCATGACGAACTTCGGAAGATCTATGCAAGGACGAAATCGGCCAGACAGCATGGGTATAAGGCCGGAGATTTCTCGTACAATACCGGATCGCTGCGCTGTCCGGTCTGTGACGGGACGGGACAGATCTCGCTGGATGTTCAGTTCCTTCCGGATGTAAATATTCCCTGTCCTGACTGCCGTGGTTCCCGCTATGGCAATGATGCCAAGAAGATCCGGTATGCGAACAAAGCCGGGCAGGAGCGTTCGCTGCCCGAACTGATGGATATGGACGTTAATTCCGCCCTCGGCTTTTGCAGGGAGATGAACACCGTCCGGCCGAGGCTGGAGATCCTGCGTGATCTTGGGCTTGGGTATCTGACCCTTGGGGAAGAAACCCCGGGGCTTTCGGGAGGCGAGGCACAGAGGCTCAAGCTTGCGTCCGAGATGGGGCGTCAGCAGGATGATTCGGTTTTCGTTTTTGATGAACCGACTATCGGGCTTCATCCGAAGGACGTGGAAACGCTGCTGAATGTGTTCCAGACACTGATCGACCATGGTGCGACGGTGATCGTGATCGAGCATGATCTGGATGTGATCCGCTCCGCTGACTATATCATTGATATGGGTCCGGGAGGCGGTGAAGACGGTGGAAGGATCGTGGCCTTGGGTACACCGGAGGAAGTAAGAGGCTGCAGTGAGAGTATCACCGGAAAGTTTATCTGAAAAAGAAAAAACTTATCTGCTTATATTGTGCAGATAAGTTTTTTTTGATAAACTCAAACTTGCAAAACAGTGCTGGAAAAAAGTTGGATATAGATGAGTTCTTACGAGAGAAAGGAATCAAAACAAAAAATGGTAAATGTAGATGTGTTGCGAAAGGCATTTTGCCTGGAGACCCCGTGGGAAGAGGTTTTTGAAGAAGCCAAAAAGACAGACAGCATCCTTAAGATGAGCGGCAAGGACCTGCTGACCCTTCTTCAGAATCTGCAGAAAAAGGACTGGACGCCGAAAGAACTGTATGAAAAATGGAGTCAGCCGGCAGAGGATCTGATGCGCGTATGTACCTATGATATTGCGCCTGAGACCATCGATATGGGCCGGACAATGATATACACCATCACCGGCTGTGCGGATGCTCTGAAGGAACGGGATGATCTGCACGGCTATATCGATTATGCACTGATGATCCAGGATCTGGAGCAGACCCTGGAAGGAACCCCTAAGGGGAGAAGAAAGAAAAAGACCCACGAATTATGGTATACGGATCTTTCCAAGCTGGAGAATATCGAAGAACTGGATGATGAAAAATTCCAGGCGCTCCTGAAACCCGGCGAGGTCAGGGAAATGAAGAAGATCGTTGAGGATCTGATCAGCAGGAATTATCCGGAGGCGATCTATATCAAGGCCTATGGCAGCTATGTAGGAGATCGTCTGTATCCAAACAACTGGAAGCTGTCCCGGGATCTGCTGCTTCGGCTGATGGATCATCCGGACGTGACGGATGAGGAAAAATGCGATTATGCAAACATGCTCGGCTATATCTATTATTACGGACGGACCAACAGGGGCATTCCGCAGTATAAAAAAGCAGCTGAGTATTTTACGATGGGTGCGCTGGCGGGAATCCATGAATCCATGTATAAACTGGCGGATCAGTATATCGCCGGGAAGGGTGTTCCGAAAAATGAAGAGATCGCCGTCCGGCTGATCGTTCAGGTATACCGGGAAAGTCGGGATGAGTTTTTGAGCGGAGATCATCTTTGCAAGTTTGCAGATGCTGCGCTGCGGATGGGTTATCTGTATCGGGATGGGATCGGTGTTTATCCTTCACAGGAGACTGCACTTTATTATTATCTGATTGCTGATCTGGCGATCCGGATGCGGATGGAGGAGTATGACTATGTCGGCGATACCACGGTAGCATCCGCGATCCGCTCTGAGCTTAACAAGATTCGGGGCGATGCACCGGAGAAAAAACATCCGAAGCAGATGATCACGGAAACGCCCTTTATGATGCTGGAAGCCATCAAGGATGGCCGACTGGCGGAATTTGAAGTTGAGCGGACGAAGAAGGGCATCAGGCTGACAGGCACCCGCGTGCCTTCTTTCCCGGAGCATCACGCACCATCCATGCTGATGGTTCTTCCGGAATGGGAATACTGCAAATTGGTCGATGAAGTCGTACAGTATGCCTATGATGTCAATGTGTTTGAAATGGAGCGGTCCGATGCGGCAGCCTTCCGCGCCAATCGGATCGATCTGATCAAAGGTGATGAGGGGCAGACATATTTCGTCTTTTTCCGGGATGATGAATGGGTCGCCACCCTCCAGGCAGACCGGTTCGTGACGGATCTGGATTAATTGCACGGAGTTTCTATCAATGAAAAGTGGGCAGCCTATTCGGCTGCCCACATAATGAATTTACCAATTTTCTCCGGATCTTTGCAGTGGATCGCGATGCCCATGGGTTTGGGCAGGACATAGCATCCCTGGCTCATGAGACGAGATCCTTCTTTTGCGTAAATACCGGCAAGGATCTCCTCCCCGGTCTCATCCATGGTGATCATGTACCAGAGGTCCCTGTGATTTTCCAGCCAGTCCTTCGGGAGTACGTCCCGAAGATCCATCACTGCTCCGTAAGGCGCATAGAATTCCCAGACCGGCTCGTCGGCCACAAACAGATCAAAGCTGCCGCTGGAAAATTCCGCCGTCATGATCTGCAGCGTTGAGGATGTATTTGGATCCATGTTCTCGAAATCTACAGAACGGGAATCGATTACATCGATATGGTATTTGTCCGGATCCAGGCCTTCTTCCAGCAGATAATCCTGAAAGATATCCGTACCGAGTTTTCGTACTTCATAGTAGCTGCCGGTAACATCTACCAGTTCAGCGGTGAAATAGGTGGTTTTTCTCGAGAGGAACCAGGCGATGGAGAAGGCCAGGATGATGAGACCGAGCACTACAAGAAGGATCGGAACCTTGTAGTATTCCCAGAGGTACTCTATCCGTTCCCGGCCGGAGAGTTCCTTTAAAACATTCTTCAGGGAAACATCATCCCTGCTTTTCTTCGTCCAGCTTTCATTCATATGCTCTTCTGCTTTCTATAATTTCAGATAGAAGGTCTTTGCCAACGGGTAATACCAAACAGATCGTTCAGGAAGGCAACGGCATGCGTTATCCACAAATCAAAGTTGGGATCATTCTTTCCATCGATGATCGACCATCCGGCAAATCCATGAGGATGCCCTGCAAAGGTGTGGATCTCATAAGCCGTTCCTTTTTTCTGCAGATACGGCAGATGTTCCTTGAAGAGGTTGTCACAGCAGACAAAATCAAGACGGCCGATCGCGAAGAAGGTCGGCGGATAATTCACACCTTCCAAAGCGTATTCGGTGCCCATATGTCTGGCCCCGTAAACACACAGGAAAGCATCTGGTCTTCCGGAGAAGCTGTCGGCTTCATCCGGGACATAGTCCGTGAAGTGATCTTTCACTGTCTGGCCGGCAGAGTAGTACAGAATACAGTGGTCGCCCGTAACACCGCCGTTGGAGAATCCGGCATAGGCAAGGTGGGAAGGATCGATTCGGTACGCAGCAGCCTTCTGTCGGATCAGCTGGAAGCACCTTGCGGCATCCGTCGCGGTTTCGAGCTTGGTATAGGGACAGCCATTCGGCCGGCACTGCAGAATGAATGCCTGATAGCCCGCCTGATTGAACTCCAGACCAACCTGATAGCACTCATTGATGCTGCCGGCACCATGGGATCCGCCGGCGACCAGCACGACACCGCCTTTGGGCTCAACATCCTCCGGAAGCAGCATCTCCAGGTAATAAGGCTTGAAAGAAGGATCGTGGTCGAAGACATAACCCGGATTCTCGGTATAGGGAACCTCGAGGGGCATATTCCCTTCTTTCCAGAGGTAGATTCGCTCGGGTGCGTTCTCTAAGGGCGAGATCAGTTCGATGGCTTTTTCAAATGCGGCCATCTTGTCTTTTCTCTCCTCATCCGAAGAGGCTTTCATCATCTCCTGCTGAAGCATGAACAGATCGATCAGCTCCCGGACCGGATAGCGGGTTGGATCCTCATACAGGGGGATCGCGCGATTGATCAGATGCCCATATTCTTCTCTGTGGGGTTCTCGCTGCAGATGAATATTTCTTACGGTTTCGCTTTCCATATTATTCCTTTCCAGACTGTTTTTTTCATTGTATCAGGCTTCACAGATACTTTCCAGTATTTTCCCCCAGTTGATCCACAAAAAACTCCGCTTATGCTGATATTTGCATAAGCGGAGTTTTATCATCAAACCATACCTGATCAGTTCGTAATGGTAAGCTCAGTCTCTTTGTCAAATACATGAATGCGGTTTGCATCCAACGCCAGTTTCACAGTGTCGCCGTTCTTGACCTGAAGTCTCGGGCTGACTTTCGCAACCAGATCTACTTCGTCGATATTGATGTACAGATGCATCTCAGCACCAAGAAGCTCAGTAGCATTGACTTCGGCTACGATCGTGTCATCCGGCCACTGCTGCAGTGCCATATCGGTCTCGTGAATGTCTTCCGGACGAATACCCATCACGACGGTCTGTCCAAGGTAACCGCCATCGACGACCTTTCTGGCCTTCTCATTGGTCAGAAGAACTTTCTGATCATGGAACGTCAGATAAATGTTGTTGCCTTCCTTCTGAGGAACTGCATCGATAAAGTTCATCTGAGGAGATCCGATGAAGCCGGCTACGAACAGATTCTGCGGCTCATTGTACAGTTTAACTGGAGAGTCAACCTGCTGCATCAGTCCGTCTTTCATAACAACGATACGGGTACCAAGGGTCATAGCTTCGACCTGGTCATGGGTAACGTAGATAATGGTCGCATTCAGTCTCTCATGCAGACGGGAGATCTCAATACGCATCTGAACACGAAGTTTGGCATCCAGATTTGACAGAGG
>JAFOIR010000268.1 GCA_017420625.1 Bacillota bacterium | reverse complement strand
TGACCTGAACATCCAGGGAACCGTAAACAGAGAAACGAAGCCCCTGGGAACCGGCAACTCCCAGCTTATCCATAGCATTAACAAAAGCAGCATTTATCATTTCAGAAGTAATCATGATTTTTCCTTTCTCCGCCTCGCGGGTAAAACAACTGAATGCTCACATTAAAAGCTGCTTAAAATATGTTTCCTGCATGGTGAGATTAAAATGACTATCAGCACAGAGCACCGAAATACTGCACGCAAAAAAGACCGCGGGGCTTTTGCCTCGCGGTTCTCGGTATTATAACCTACACTTTATTTTGGACATTAACCTTCAATCATGATGGTCTTCTTCTCAGGGATCTGAGCCTTGTTCTTCTTAGGGATCTCAAGATTCAGAACACCATGTTCAAACTTGGCCTTGATATCCTCTTCTGTCAGGTTCTCACCCATATAGAAGCATCTCTGCATTGACCCGCTGAAACGCTCCTGGCGGATCAGCTTGCCATGTTTGGACTTATCGTCCTCATGGGATTTCGTTGCACTGATGGTAAGATAACCATTCTCCAGCTGAAGGTTAATGTCTTCCTTCTTGAATCCTGGCAGATCCACGTCCACTACGTAGTGGTCGTCATGCTCATGGACATCCGTCTTCATCATACGACCGGCATGCCTGCCATACAGCTTTCTGTCCATCTTGTTGAATTCGCGGCTGAAATCTCTGTCGAGATCCGGGAAATCAAACCAATCATCAAATAAACTTTCTCCAAAAATACTAGGTACTAACATAATATACACGTATACTCCAATCATCGGTGATGGTGGTTGGAGTTTTCCTTTCTCCCGGTGCATATGGCGGAACCCAGTGGCCGCTTTTGCGGCCGTAAGTGGCCACGGAGCGGAGCTAGTGGCCGGGTTCTTTGAGCTTTAACTACCCTCATCTCCTATACTAAGAACGCCCACCAATTATGGTGGAGATTCTTTTATAGGAGGTAGCCTATGCTAGACTACAAAGACATTCTCAACAAGTATTATGTCATTAAGATGTCGGCCAGAGAAATCAGCCGACAGACGGGCATGAGTAAGTCCGGGGTGCTAAAGTTCATCCATGCCTTCGAGAAGTGTGAAGGTATAGACTTCCCACTTCCACCCGGAATCACGAACACCGGGATTGCCATGAAAGTGTATGGCAAAGTACCGGGTGAAGGCGGCCGGGACGAAAGTTATGAGTATCCTGACTATCAACAGGTCCTGAAGCTCATGAACGAAAGAAAGAACATGACGCTTCAGGTATGCTGGGACCGGTATGTCAAGCGCTGCAAGGCTGAGGAGAAGAAGCCGTATCAGTACAGGCAGTTCTGCGAACTCTTCGGCAAGTGGTGCGAGGAGAACTACGAGACAGCCCACTTTACAGCGGTGATCGCCCAGACGATGGAGGTCGACTTTGCGGGCAAGACCTTCGACCTGATCGACCGCCTTACCGGTGAGATCACACCGATCGTCGTGTTTGTTGCGATCCTTCCGTATTCCCAGTACATCTATGCGGAGGGTATGGAATCCACCAGGGAGATGCAGTGGATCGAAGTCAACAATAACGCGTTGAAGGCCTTTGGCGGTGTTCCCGCCATCGTTGTATGCGATAACTGCAAGCAGGCAGTGATCGCGAATAAGGACTGGATCCAGCCGGAGTTGAATCAGGACTACGCTGAATGGGCGGAACACAACCATACAGTGATCCTTCCGGCCAAAGTCCGGAAACCCCGTTTCAAATCCTCAGTGGAGAACGCTGTAGGCATCCTGGAAAAAGGGATCTTCCATGACCTGGAGGAACACAGATATTTCTCACTTGAGCAGTTCAATGAAGACCTCTGGGAAAAGCTGGATGAGTTGAATGACGCACCGTTCAAGAAGAAAGAGCATTGCCGTTCCTACTACTGGGCAGAGGAAAAGGAAGAGTTGATGCCGCTCCCCTCCACGCAGTACCACTACATGGAGAGGGCTACGGCAAAGGTATCAAGCGACTTCCACGTACGCTTTGACAATGCTTATTATAGCGTTGATAAAGCGTATCTGCACAAAAAGGTCGTCATTCGAGCCACAGCTTCTGTTGTTAAGATCTTCAGCCTTGAAGGTGAATTGATCATCGAATGGCCCCGGGCAACCTACAGGGGCGAATGGAAAACGGATTCCAGCCGCCTCCCGAAAAACTACGAAGACTTTTCAGAATGGAACAGCACTTACTTTATCCGGAAGGCTTCAACTGTAGGCAGCAATACAACAGAAGTAATCAAGCGGATCCTGAAAAGCCGGAAGCTGGAGGTCCAGACCTACAGGCTCTGTGTAGGAGTTCTTGGCTTCACGAAGAAGTACAGCCGCCTGACTCTGGAGGAATGCTGCAAACGCGCACTTGCCGCTGAAAGGGCGACCTACACCTACATCAAGAACACCATCGGCGCGGTAGCAGAAGAACTTGGCACTGCCGGCTACAACACCGACAAGAATAAAAAGCGGAACGAAGGCTCCTACATCATGGACAGCAGCTACTCCGACATGGAAAAACTGCTGAACCGCAGCCGTACTCTCGCGGATCAGTCCGGAAGGGAGGCGCAGCGATGAACACAGGGGCAAAAGAACTGAAGTCGATCCTGGAGGAACTGGATGAGCTGAAGCTGCCACATATGGCTGCGGAGCTCGAAACTCTTTATAAACAGCCCGCCTTTGTTAATACGGGCCGTTTAGAGTTGATCAGCGCCATCATCCATGCCGAATACATCGTAACGGTTACAAACCGCTATACATCACGCTTGAAGAAGGCGAAATTGAAAGGAAGTGATAGTTGTCTTGACCAGTGTGTTGATTCTAAAGACCGCTGTTACCAGCCGCAGGACATCGTTAAGACGCTCTCATCGTTGGATTTCATCCGGAATGGCATGAATCTTTGTATCTTCGGAGCTTCTGACAGCGGAAAGACCTATCTTGCGCGGGCACTTGGGGCTGAGGCGTGCAGAGAGTTCCGCGTAGGTTACTTCCATTGTGATGGATTAGCGGGCGAATTAGCAGCCATTAGAAGGATTAACTTCAAGCAGTATCAGAAGAAGGTGAAGTCGATCATCAATCTGGATCTTGTGATTCTCGACGATTTCCTTCTGCACCCGATCACAGAAGATGATGAAGTCAAAGCATTGTATGACGTTCTGGAAAAACGGAATGAATTGTCAAGGAGCTGTATTATCTGCTCACAGCGTGAGCCAAAGGCATGGCCTTCTATGCTGATGGAGGATGAGGTATCATCCAACTCACTCTTAAAGCGTGTAACAAAGCACTACATTGTTATGATTGAACGCAAAGTGGTCGATTAACACCCGGCCACTGCCAGCGCTAGGTGGCCACTGGTAAACGCACTGGTGGCCACTGGGCGGCGCAAAACGCACCTATGTAGGGGAGGGCTAATTATATACTAAATCACAAAACGGAAATTCCTGACAAATATGGGAAATTGATATAAAATCCAAAAAGAGTT
>JAFOIR010000267.1 GCA_017420625.1 Bacillota bacterium | reverse complement strand
GTCTGTCCATCGATCGTGATGGAACGGTCCAACGCACTGATGATGCCCTGGGTAACGGTTCCGCCGAGCTGTCCCAGAGGATTGCCGATCGCAACTACGGTCTGTCCGACCAAAAGATCGGAGGAAGTGGCGATGGTAGCCGGCTTTAGTCCTTCCGCATCGATCTTCAGAAGGGCGATATCCAGCTGCTCGTCAAGGCCCAGCAGCGTGGCCGGGTAAGTCTCTCCGTTGTGAAGTGTAACGGTGATGGAAATTGCATTTTCAATAACATGATTGTTGGTCAGGATATATCCGTCGTCCGTGATGATGACACCGGAACCGGCGCCGGATGTGGTGTACTGCTGCATATAGTTGCCCGTAACGACCAGTTCGGTCACGATCTCAACGACGCTGTCCTGCGTTTTCTGAACGATCTCGGGGGTGGTCAGAGCGCCGTCCTCAGCGGATGCTGTCAGAAGATTCATGTCTGATTTTCTTGCTGCATCGGCATTGTCCGCAAAGCTATTTCCTGATTTGTTCTCCGTCTCGTCCTGCTTAACCGTATCATCCTGCGGAAACTGCGGTCTTTGCTCAAACTGATCCGGAAGCTGCGTTTCTGACTGTGTCTGAGTACGGACGGTCAGATGTTTGCTGAGCCACCAGGCGCTGCCAAAGCCGATCGAACTGAAGATCAGCGCGCAGGAAAGGATAATGGCGACGATGCCTTTGGTTCCGATTCCCTGCTTCTTTTCCGGTTTCTGATAGGAATAGTTCGGATGCTCCCGGAACGGATCATGCGGACGGTACTGATAGACCGGCTGCTGATAATAGTACTGGCCCGTACCGTAGCTGTAGGTCTTCTCTCCGCTCCTGATATTCTCGGCCATCTCGCCCAGACTTTGAGTCTGCGGCTGAGGCTGGCTCTGGTCCTGATTTTGATTTTGATTCAGATTCTGGTTCAGATTTTGATTCAGGGTTTCCTCTTTACCCCATTCATTCTCACTCATGATGTGCCTCCTGTATTGCACACAGTCAGGATGACCTGACTGTGGTTCCTTTTTTTCATGCTATCATCATAAATCGGAAAAATGAAAAAAGTGTGGCGATTTTGTAATAGAATTATAAAAGAGGTTTGAACAATTTGTGAACCTGTGGTATAATATCAGCCGACAACTGAATCAGGAAAACAATGTCTTCGGGGCGGGGTGTGATTCCCCACCGGCAGTAAAGTCTGCGAACCCTGCATTCCTGCGGGGCCGATCCGGTTTGATTCCGGAACCGACAGTATAGTCTGGATGAGAGAAGGCGTGCATTCATTTCATGCATGATGCACCTGGAAGGCAATGGCTTTCCGGGTGCTTTTATATTAGGAGGAGAAACATGTATGAAAGACGAACGCACAAAAAAACTGGTGACTATGGCCATGCTCGCTGCTCTTAGCTATCTTCTGATGGTCTTTGTCCGCATCCCGATGATTTCCTTTTTAAAGTATGAACCCAAGGATGTGATCATCGCGCTGGGAGGATTCATCTTCGGGCCGGCGGAGGCTTTTCTGATCTCCCTGGCTGTATCGATCGTTGAGATGTTCACGGTCAGCGATACCGGATGGATCGGCGCTGTCATGAATCTGGTCTCGACCTGCAGCTTTGCCTGCACGGCAGCCATCATCTACAAGAAAAACCGCACCCAGAAAAGTGCGGTGATCGGACTGGGTGTGGGCATTATCACGATGATCATCGTGATGATGCTGTGGAATTACCTTCTGACCCCGATCTATATGGGTTATCCGAGAGAAGCTGTCGCAGCCATGCTTCCGACCGTTTTCTTCCCCTTCAACCTCATCAAGGGGCTGCTGAATGCGGTCATCCTGATCCTGATCTATAAGCCGGTGGTGCGGGGACTGAGAAAAGCCAGGCTCGTTCCGGTACGGGAATCCTCCGTCCAACCGGAAACTGCAGCTGCAGAAAAAGAATAGCTTTCTTTTTCTGTCGAAAGGTGATACAATAGCCGATGCATTTGTTATATAGAGGTACATACTGATATGAATCTGACAAAAAATCTTCTTCTGGTCTATTATCCGGATGCCGGAAAAGGTCAGTTCAAGAATAATCTTCATGCCGTTGTCGATACCTTTACGAAAGCCGGATATCTGACAACGCTCTACCCCACCCAGAAGGCACGGGACGTCTATCAGATCATCCAGGCCTACGGGACCTGCCCGGAAGGCCGGGATCCGGAATCGTTCCGTTTCCCCTTCGATCTGCTGGTCATCAGCGGAGGAGACGGTACGCTGCACGAATGCATCAACGCGGTGATGGAACTGCCGGAAAAGATGCACATCCCGCTGGGTTATATCCCGGCCGGCAGCACAAACGACTTCGCCGTCAGCCATACGATCCCGAAGGAACCGATCGCGGCAGCGGAAGCCATTGTCAGCGGTTCGCCGGAGCCTTTTGATATCGGACTGTTCGGATCCACCTACTTCTCTTACGTAGCGGCTTTCGGATCCTTTACCGATGTAACCTACGATACCCCTCAGGAAGTCAAGAATATCTGGGGACATCTGGCTTACGTGATCGAAGGCGCCAAGCGTTTCCCGAGCTACAAACCGCATCATATGATCGTGGAAGCTGACGGAGAGAAAATTGAAGGTGATTTTCTCCTGGGCATGGTCGCCAACACGACTTCCGTCGGCGGTTTCGCCATCAAGCATGACGAGATCAGTCTGCAGGACGGCCTCTCCGATCTGATCCTGATCCGGTATTCCAATGATGCTCTGCAGAATCTCGCGACGCTGAATGCCGTACTCACGCAGGATTTCTCCTCACCCGGCCTCGTTTACCGCAAAGTGAAAAGAACCCGCTTCCTGTCCCAGGAATACATCGCCTGGACGCTGGACGGAGAGTACGGCGGAGAATATACGGATATATCCACCGATACATGTCAGGCTGCCCTCAGCTTTATGTGTGCAGACAAGAAGTAACAAAAACATGCGCCGTCAGGCGCTCCAAGGAAAAAAGCGCTCCAGTGATGGAACGCTTTTTTGTATGCTCAGATTCTATTTTTTTATATTTCTTCAGTTCTTTTGGTACAGAAGGATCCGGCTGATCAGATACCGGCCGACCTTGACCATCAGCCGGGCGCCGTCCGTCTG
>JAFOIR010000266.1 GCA_017420625.1 Bacillota bacterium | reverse complement strand
TGTTCATCGATGCCGTAACCGGCCAGCGTACGGTATCCCATGTTTTACCTCTGCTCGATCTCAAAAACCAGTTCCGGTTTTTTCAGAACGATGCCGCGTGTTTTCAGCCATTCATCCCATTCCTGATAGAGCGATGCATAGACATGCGCACCATCTCCGGTATGTTCATCGTTCAGATTGCCGTTTTCATCTTCAAAGAGAGGGTTCACATCAATATAGAAAATATCCTTGCCGTTCGCCAGTTTGGAAAGGTTCCGGTTCAGCGCCCGGATATTATCGTTGCTGAAAACCGGTTCATCTTCCGCATAGGAAGCGCTGACATACAGATTGGCCTGGATAAAGATCAGCGCATCCGGCGCCAGTTCACGGATTTTGGTCAGCAGTTCCTTATAGTTCTCCGCTACCTCTTCCGGTCCTGCCCAGATCTCATTGAGTCCGAGCATGATATAGATTTTGCCGTACTGACGACGCTTCAGAAGCGTATACAGTCCAACCTCGCCAACACCTTCAATCTCTACTTCCGTATCTTCCAGCGTATAGGTACCGATACCTTCCGAAGCAAAATAATCAGCATTTTCAAAAGGCGCATAGTCTCTCAGACCAACCGTCCTTGAATCACCGATAAACAAAGCATCCTCAAAATAGGAATCATCGACATCCTGGAAGGAGAACTGGTTTTCTTCCAGCTCGATCATTTTTCTGAATGCATGAGAAACGACCGAGTCATTGCTCGTCGGAACACCTACCCAGGCGCTGTCAACGATCAGAAGGCTTTCCTTCGATGGATAGACATAGACTTTCTTCTCTGTATCCGGAGATGAAATACCGGTTGCCAGAAGCTGACTTCCGTTTCCTTTGATCATCATCCCGATGATAAATCCAATCATACTGAGAACAAGAAGTCCCAGCAAAACCGTGAATGCGATCGATTCCTGACGGGACATCTTTTTCTTTTTCCGCCGCGGTCTTCCTGTATTCATGGGAACACTTCTTTCAGACATCTTTTCCCCCCTGAATTAGAAATGGAAATACATGAAGGGATCACTCTGCCCCTTCACCATCCAGTAAACGGATACCCAGAAGATCGTGAGAAGGATCGGAACGACCGTAATGGGTACTTTCTTTCTGAGAAAATCATACAGCATACGGGGACCTGGTGTGGAGAAAACAATCCCGCCGAGCAGCCAGAGTCCATATGTCTGGAGATACTTGACATAATCGTTCGGTGTAATCGCGCTGCCGGCAACTCCGAACAGACGGCCGAAATACCGGCCAAGACTGACCATATCGGTATTTGCAAAAACCATCCACATAAGCGGAATCAGGATCAGCATATACAGGTGAGCAACCACCGGTGTCTTGTCCAGGAATTTACCGATCACATAGCGCTCCAGGATGATAAACAGGAACGTCAGCAGACCCCAGAGAATAAAGTTCCATCCAAAACCATGCCAGAAACCGGTAAACAGCCAGACGATCAGCATATTGCGAATGGTCTTGAAAGTGCCTCCCCGGTTGCCCCCCAAAGGAATATAGATATAATCTCTGAACCAGCTTCCAAGCGTCATATGCCAGCGGCGCCAGAACTCGCCCATCGTCTTGCTGATATAGGGATAATTGAAGTTCTCCGGAAGCTGAAGTCCCATCAGACGTCCCATACCGATCGCCATCCGGCTGTAGCCGGCAAAGTCAAAGTACAGCTGCAGCGAATAGGCAATCGCGCCCATCCAGGCCAGCGGTGTGGAGATGCTCTTGATTCCGATTCCCTGGATTCCTGACCAGACACGCCCTACCTGCCCGGACAGGATCACTTTCATTCCCAGTCCGATGATCAGATCTTCCAGTCCTCTGAACAGGTCCGCCCGGGAGATCCGGCGGCTGTACAGACTCGGACCGAGATCCCCGAAACGAATGATCGGGCCCTGCAGGATTCTCGGGAACATAGCCATATAAACAAAGAATTTGACAAACGATCTTTCAGCTCTTGCTTTTTTCTGATAGACATCGACGATATAGCTGATGGTCTGAAACGTATAGAAACTAAGTCCCAGCGGGACGGAGCCAAGCACTTTATACAAAACGAGCGGAACACTGTCCAGAAGAATGGCTGAGACAAGGAGCGCTTTTTTGGTACTGATCTTTTCCTGCGACTGGATACCGAATCCCAGAAAGAAATTGATGACGACATAGCCGATCAGAAGCCAGAAATCCACAGACAAAAAGCCGCCCACAATTCCTTTCAGCGACCTGAAATTCGTACCGCAGGCAAAAAGCATAAACAGGATGCTGGCAATAAACAGAAGGAAATTCCGTTTTTTCCTGGAAACCAGGTATGTCGCGATCAGAACGATCGGAAGAAAGATAAAAATAAACGCAAGAGAATTAAAAAGCATGGTGCCCCCGCTTGAATACTAAATATACTATTGATCTACTATAGCATAGGTAAGGGGAATATTCAATTAAAGAATTGACAAAACCTCTTAAGACCGATATAATAACCTATCATGCGGTGAAGGAAAGAGTAACCGGAAGGATCTATCAAGAGAGGCTGGCTGCGCGCAGGCGCAGGCTGAGAGCTAGCTATAGTCATTCCCCGGCGAAGACCACTCCCGAGCAATCTGCCGATGAGGCAGACGGCGGCCCCGTTACAGGCAAAAGAGGATCCCCCAGGGCGGGCGTCCTTAAAGTATTATTCGAGGTGGAACCGTACGATGTACCCTTGAACGGCGAAAGCTGCTGCTTTCCGGCTGTTCAGGGATTTTTTATTTTACAGAGGAAACAGCT
>JAFOIR010000265.1 GCA_017420625.1 Bacillota bacterium | reverse complement strand
CCATCAAGAGTCTCGACCATGGTCGGGATCTCGTCTACGCTGGACTGGCTCAGTGCCAGAGCAGAGATGAACTCCTGAGACTGTGTGGACAGGTCGGAGTATACACTGTTGTACAGAGCGGACTCTTCAGAAGTTGCAGCAGCCAGGCAGCCTTCAACGTCGATGGAGCAGTAGTACTGCCAGTTGTTGATTGCTTCGTAGCAAGCCTCTCCCTTCGGAGCTGCCCACGGCTCGGTTCCATTGACCAGCTGGTCAATGTCATCGTCCAGGAAGTAGTAGGTCATATCCGGGAACAGTGCACGGCTGTACAGATGTTTACCATAGGAAACACGCATGTCAGCTTTCTCCTGGATGAACTTGTTCTGCTGGTCAAGCTGGAACTCAAGGTCCGTGCCCTCAACAGTAGATTTGCCCTTCAGGAACTGTTTCTCGCCGTTTACGACTTCATAGTTGATGCCTTCTACACCATAGTTGATCAGGTCGATGGAAGCATCGCTGTAGTATACATCCAGGAAGTCTGCACCAAGCTGAGTATCGGTCAGCTGAGAGGTGAAGACGAAGTGCTGCCACATGTAGATCGGGTCTTCCAGAGCCAGCAGAGGTGTGCATCCTTCTACTGCTGCGAAAGGCATAATCTCAGCGTAGCATGCGGTGATCTGACCGTCAACCTTTGCGGCCTCGATCAGGGGCTCATAACCGGTAGCATTCGGGTAGGTGGTATAGGCACCAACCTGGTTGTTAGCGGCTTTCGTACGAAGTTCGGAAGTGGAGCCGATCATACCTTCATCGATAAGACCTTCTGCTACCATTCCCTGTACCCAGGAGATGTAGTCAGCCATCGTGTCCTGTTTCCACATGGACGTTGCCTGATCGTTGAACCAGGTTACGTTCACAAGGCCACGGACCAGACCGAACATCATTGCCTGTGCGTCGTTTCCGCCTACCAGTGCGTAGGAGTATACGTTGTTGCCAGGTACATTTGCGCCGGTTCCGGAGGGGTCTTCCTCGTTGAACTTCTTCAGCGCTGCACGGTACTCTTCAAGGTTGCTCGGCATTTCCAGACCGTATTTCTCCAGCCAGTCATGACGAATGTTCAGACCAATGTTTGTTCCGTGCTCACCAAGGGTATCATGCCATCTGGTGATGTACAGGTTCGGCAGCCACCAGATCTTGCCATCCAGGGCAACCTTTGCAAGGGCGGCTTTACCAAATGCATTGACTTCGAAGAAGGTCTTTGCGGTGCCGTCGCCAGCTTCAATGATCGGAAGGATGTCAAGGATCTGTCCGTTGTCAGCCAGAGCCATAACTTCGTTGTCCGACAGGTTGTTGTAGCAGAACATCGGGATGTTGCTCATAGAAGCAAACCGAGTCTGCAGCATGGACTGATACTGGTCATCTGCTACGAATTCGGGAACCAGGTTGATGTTCTTGGCTTCCATCATCTTGCGCAGTGCCTGCCATGCAGTGAACTCTTCCATGGTGTTAGCCATCAGGAAGTAGGAGCCCATATGCTCGTCGCCAAGGCAGGTGAAGTCACGAAGACCGGTAGCCTCAGTGGTAGCGGGGGCGGTAGAAGTCTCAGTCTCAGTCTTAGTCTCGGTCTGGGACTCCTGCTGAGTCGCTTCGCTGGTGCCGGGAGCGGGAGCTTCTGACTTGGTGCAGCCAGCCAGAAGGGAAACGCACAGAGCAGCAGCAAGAAGCATAACTAACAGCTTTTTCATGTTGTTACCTCCTATTATTTGACAGGATGGCATAATCCTGCCATTGAGATATGGTCATGGTATCACAATACCCACAACTTGTCAACGATTTTTGTAATATTTCTGCAACATAATGTTTAAAAACCGGACAATTTTACAGCGTTTTGTCAAATTTTTTCCCGATGCCTGGTTTTCCATATCAGGCGGTTTTTCTCCGTCTGTGGAACTGCTCTGTCCGGGATCTCCAGTACATACCGTTCGGATGCATTAATCAGTCGTGTTCCCTGGTAGTTCCGTTCTCTGGGAAGCCCGATGTTATAGCGAAGATGGACATGCCCATGAAGAAATACAGCCGGATGATACTGTTCGATCAGGTCTTTAAATACCTGAAAACCTCTGTGGGCCGGATCAGGCATATCCCCCAGGTCTTTCGGAGGCGTATGAGCAACGACTATATCCACACCTTTACTCCGCCACAGGGCAAGTTTCAGCTTCGCGATTCTCCATCGCATTTCAGCTTCCGAGTACTGAAATGGTCCCGGATGATACCGCATGCATCCTCCCAGCCCCAGAATTCTGATTCCGTTGTAAACGACCAGCTGATCATCGATGCATACACAGCCTTCAGGAGGATGATTCAAATAATCTTCATCATGGTTGCCATGAACATAGAAAAGTCTTGCCTGACGGCTCATGGTCACCAGAAAAGTCAAATAAGAAGCTTTCAGATCCCCGCAGCTTAGAATCAGATCATACTCATCCAGTCGGCCGGGCACATAATAATCCCACAGAGCCGGGCTTTCTTCATCAGAAACGACCAGAATCTTCATTCGCTCTCCTCCTTCCCGGGCAGAATGAGATCCCGATGAACACCCAGCTCGCGGACCAGCGCTTTTGACAGGGGAAGCAGCTCTTCATATTCAGGAATATGACCTTCTACAGATGCTGCCAGTTTGTCCATTTTCAAAAGCTCCATAGCACTAAGCTTTTGGGTACCGTCACTGATCACCGTTCCATCCTGTGCAAGGATCGGCTGCAAAAAGATATCCAGGCTCTTATCTCTGAGCTGCCTCATCATGGTATCCGCCAGCGTCCTTACGCCCTTCGGAACGAGCTCTGTGATCTTAACTTCAATAGCACCGCTGTCCATTCCCCACCAATAATTGATGGCTTCCGGCTCCTTTTTCTTCTGTGTCCAGCTGCCGGAAAGGATAGATCTGGCTACCGTCTCATACAATTTTCCCCATTCCCAGTAAGGGGATGCAAGCGGAATGCGTTTTTGCGTCTCATCCACCAGGAATGTCCCATATTCATTCTTTTCCATATACCTTGGATCACCAAGAGGAATATCCCGGTTTGAAATAACCCTGACACCCTGATCAAGAAGCTTTTGTACCGGATCTCCCGGCAGACAGCTCCACTCAAGCAGTATCCTGGCCCGGGGATTTGTCATCTGCGCACCCAGTGCAAAAGCATTGATGGCCGCCGGCACGCCCAGAATAGGATAACCGGCAATAAAGCCGATCAGGTTGTCGTCGGCCATGGCTCCGGCAATCAGTCCGGTGATAAACTTTCCTTCAAAAGTACGGCAATAATAGCTTCGTACACTGGAAAGCTGTGTTCCGGTGGAACAGTTGAGAAAATGGACTTTGGGGTATTGGACAGCGGCTTTCAGTGTAGATCTCAGCAGCGGCGGCGCTGTAGTGAAGACCACCTCCGCACCGTCCTTTACCGCTTCATCCAGCAGTTTTTCAGCCTCTTCCTGGGTATCCGCATGTTCATAGCTTTTTACCGATACCTTCTCTCCCAGCACTTCTGCCAGATGATCCGCTCCGGCCGCATGTCCGCGTGTCCAGTCGCTCGTTTCCTTGTCCCTCATATGAACAAACGCCGCCGTGATATGTTTGGATGATCCGGGAATCAGTCGGTCAAGAAGCGATTTCTGTTCCGCATCCGGTTCACTGTGCACAGCCGGGATCCCCACGGAGGAAGACTGAATATCTTCCCAAAGACCGGCTACAGCGGCCTTCAGTTCTTTATCGGAAAGCTTTTCAAGATTTTCAAAAGGATAAACCTGCAGCCAAAGCAGCAGAGCATCTTCCGCATTGACACTATTTCCCCGATCTGCTGATGAGGCCCCCATTGAAAGAACCGCTTCCTTCAGATGAAGAAAACCGGAGGCAAAGCTTTTCCGTTCCTGTTCCGTCCAAACCTCACCAGGTTGTTTGCCGAGCGCTTTCAGAAGCTTGGGAAGAAATCCCGGTTTCCTGAACTGAACGTCGTACAGTTCTGTAGCCTTATAAAATTCCAGAAATTCTGCGTAGGCTTTTTCCTGTGGGCTGTCCCAGGTCACAGGAAGCACTCGCTTAATGACCCCGGGAATTTGTACAGCGCCGAAAAACTTCAGGACACTGACCCGTTTATTCCCCTCCTGTACATAAAAGTTTCCAAGATACTCATAACACTCGATCGGATCCCGGATGCCCGTATCAGACAAGTGTGCTTCACAGAGCCTGATCCATTTCGTGGCAAATTCCGTTTCCGGTTCCAGCAGCGGATAAAAGCTGGCAGAGAATGCAGAAATCCGTCCGGCATCCCGCGTACCGACTATTCTCTCTACCGGAATTTCCTTGACCGAAAGTGTCTGTATGGAATGATGGGAAAAATCCGGAAGGATCTCTTCCAGCACCTTGGGACTCGGGTTTAATCCCGCTGCCGTCAGATCCCGGTATTCCTTCTGCCCCATCTTCATTGCGCGGATATATGCTTCCCGATAATTGATCTCTATCATTGTTTCTTTCCTTCTGACTAACGAGCTGTCGTACTTGGTGTATAGATCTGCTCATAATAGTTGGTATAGTGTGGTATCCCTTCTGCACCGTTATAGGGCAGTCTTGGCTCGTCCAGCTCTTTCAGCGCATCCATATCACCGGTCAGATATCGCCCGATCCGATAGATCGCTGTATCTGCACGGGAAATGATGCCGCCGTAACGGATATCCATGATATCCCATCCGAACAGCTGATATGTCTCGCCCCAGAGTTGACGATGAAACTCTTTCAGAGTCTGGACCCTTCTTTGCAATTCCGGAAGGATCACTTCCCGGATAATGCCCAGTTCCTGCCGGTCGCCCGAAAGATATGCCTTTCGGATGCGGATTCCGAGATCGGCTTTGATTTCCAGAACGCGGGAGATCAGATAATAGAATTTCATCAATTCATCATACTGTCCGTTCCGGCCGATACTCTTCTCATACTCTTCTGTCAGATCCAGATAATATTTCCGAACGGCATCTCCATCGATATTCGCATCAAATAAGCCTTCCAGTATATCCTGATACATCAGGAACTTGCTGGGGCTGTAGGGAATATTGGCTCCGCGTCTGGTGCCGGGGATATAGTTGATATCGGCGAAACGCATGAAATCGTCCCATTTTGCTCCGGTAACAAAATCAAAACGTTCCCTGATCTCATCCATGGAAGGGTCAAATCTGTATCCGTGTTCAGCATAAAAACATAGTCCGGGAAGTGTAGCCAGAATATTGCACTCGGTAGCTCTGTCTCCCCATACAGTGATGATGACCTCCTTAACGCCCTTCTCCTTGCAGGCTCTTACCGCAGGCAGCGAATTGCCGAAGGTGATCGGCCAATCCGCGCCAAATCCGATCCATGTCCAGATCCCGCCGGCAAAGATCGTCTTCGACGGGTCGTGACAGAGGGCACGATGCTTGTCGATGTGGTTTTCATACACGTCCTGCTGATCATGATAATAATCCCAGTATACCAGTTCCACATCCTCCGGAACTGCATCCTTGCTGGATTCAGGAACAACAAAATCACCGGGGACATAATACTCACCATGCGGGGTGATCGCACGGAAGAACATGTCCGCCCACATCATAGGCTGAAGACCCAGCTCCCGAACGATCTCCATCACCTTTTTCAAATGCTGCTGCATTATGACCGTCTTTTCGGTATAGCCATGAAGCCTGAGGTATTTTCCGAGACCCAGCTGCCAGGCTTCATCCATCCCGATATGGATGCGGCGTGTCCGGAAAGGTCTGGAGGCACAGACAAGCAGCCGACGGATGAATTCATATACCTTCGGCTCACCTACCAGCATGCATTCATCATCCTCACAGATGTCGCCGTAAATACCGTTCCAGCGAAAAGTATTGGCCATATGCGCAAGAGTCTGAATGCAGGGAATGACTTCAATGCCCAAAGCATAAGCATAATCATCGATGCTGCGCATGTCTTCTTCGGTATATTTTCCCCGCATATAGCCGAAATACGGTTCATTTTCGACCACATAGCTGTCTTCGCAGTACAGCATCAGCATATTAAGACCCATCAGAGCCATCGTCCTGAGAAGAAGTCTGACCGTTTTAAGATTGATGACTGCATTGCCCTGGGAAACATCATACATAGGTCCGTTCATGGTAAAGTACATGGTTTCTTCAAGAGAATAATCCTGCTCTTTTTCTGCTTGAAGATGCTTTACCAGATGGCCGAGTGCCCGGAAAAATGTGATCCGACGAGAATAAGTGATCTCAGCCAGCTTTCGATCCGCATCGTAATGAACGGATAAACAGTCGTTCTTGGTTTCCTCTGTCGCCCGGATGGTCACATCCGCTGTTTCCGGGTGATCGGTCAGCCAGATTTTCAGGTCGTCCTGCAAAAAGCCGATCCCCTCCATCAGAGAATCGACTTTTCCTTCAATATAAATTGTTATCATTGTCCATCTCCTTCCAGCGGTATCTGGTTCTGAATGTCCCGAATCAGTGCCCTTACATCAGCCAGCACAACTTCCGAGACCTTCGTTCCTCCGTCTGCAATCGTCGTCAGCAGTTCTCTGCTTTCACTCAGAAGACCGTTCATATTTTTATTATCCTGTTCCAGTTTTGCGATCGTGAGATTCTGGTCTGCCACTTCTTCTGACAGCTCTCTCAGTTGTCCCGGTGTCCACAGATAGGCAATGAACAGCCCGCCCAAAACAAGTCCCAGTACAAAAAGAAGAAACTGCGAAAGAACCAGCTTCCGGTCGCGAACTCTCTCTGTTTTCTCCTTTTCCCCAGCAAAATTTGAAAGATCCGGATCATTGAGTGTTCTCAGAACTTCTTCATCGGTCGAAACATCCCGTATATCTTCATCGGTCTGCTCAGGGTCCATCTGTTCGATCGCTTCATCCACCATCTGTTCATAGCGCAGAAGGTCCGGGTTAAGAGGATCAACCGCTTTGGCTTTCTCCAGTACTTCCCGCGCAGCCGTAAAAGCCTGTTTGTTCATATAGCAAACCGCCAGCAGCAAATGAGCTTTTACAAAACGAGGATTCAGCTGAATGGCTTTCTTGAGGCGTACCAGCGCAAAATCACCCTGGTCCTCGGCAGCAAGTTTCAGTGCTTCGTTGAATAAAATCAGACTCTGACCCATGTTGGCGATCAGCTGCTTTTCCTTGCCAAGTTCTGACAGATAATACGCTGCCCTGTTGCGGTCCGCCCGCATAAAAAGGCTCAGCCGCCATTCCTTGACAGCTTCGGCGATCTCTCCCTGCTGGAACATCAGAAGTCCCAGGAGATTTCTCGCCCTGATATGAAACTTATCATATCGGATCGCACGACGCAGATACTGTGTCGCATGCGTATAGTCCTGTTCAGAGGCAAACCGCACGGCACTCACAAAATACGCATTGGAAGTATTCTGGAGTTTCTCCCTGGTTTCCCGTTCGATCGTCCGGGGGGATTTATATAAATTGGCGTCTGTCACGTTCATTCCCTCTTCCAGGTATCACTCTGCATCCTGGCCGCCCTGGTTCCCACAACTTCATTTTCTGCAAAGACCTTGGCAATATCCAGAATATCCTTTACTTCATCACCGGAAAACTGATCTCCGGCCGATGGATCCGGCACTTCACTCATAAGCAGACTTTTTTCATACCGCACCAGTTCCTGATGAAAATCAAACATACGCCTTATCCTCTCTTTCCCAGCTTATCCAGGATCTCACCGATCAAATACAACGATCCGGCACAGACTACCAAAGAACTCTTCTTTTCTCTGGCAGCAACCCGCACTGCTTCGATCGGCTCGGGTACGATCATAAAGGATTTTACCTTCTCCTGTCCCTCTTCCTGCCAGATCTCCAGAAACCGATCCTCATTCTTTTCTTCATGAATCCGTGTGAACACCACACTTCCCACAGCCGGACAATCCCGCAGGACACGCAGGATCCCCGAAACATCCTTTTTTCCCAGCGCACTGAAAACAAGAGTGGCACTGCCGGAAGGATAAGTCACTTTTAAATATTCAGCCAGGTGATTGGCTCCGGCCGGGTTATGCGCTCCATCCAGAAGAATCTTTTTCCCATAGAGTTTTTTCTCCTGCATCCTCCCTGGCCAGACTGTTTTCAGAAGTCCCCTGTCGATGGCTTCCTCTGTAATGGTAAGATGTCCCTTCCGGCGCTGTTTTTTCAGGATAGCCAATGCAGCAAGCACCGCACTGACATTTTCCCTCTGATACAGACCTTCCAGCGGAATTGGATGCATTTTTCCATCTTCTCCTCTTCTCATCAGTTCAGATGGCTCTACTTCTCCCGCATAGGTATACTGACAGCCAAGCACTCCGGCCTTTTCCTGCACCACCTGCTGAACTTCTGCGGGATTTTTCGAAAGCACCACAGGAACACTTTTCCGCATGATCCCGGCTTTTTCCCCAGCGATCAAAGATACCGTATCCCCCAGCACTTTAGTATGATCCAGGCTGATGCTGGTGATCAGCGTGAGGAGAAGCTGCGGAGTTTCCACGATATTGGTGGCATCCAGCCTGCCTCCGACACCAGTTTCCAGTACGACCACATCTACTTTCTGCTCTGCAAAATACAAAAAGCCCATGGCTGTCAGAATTTCAAAAAAGGTACAGTGATTCTCTCCTTCCCGAACCATCTGCTCGATCTCCCGGCGCACTTTCTGCCCGATCCGTACAAAATCACGCCTGGCAATGGGCCTGCGATCAACCTGAATCCGTTCGGTATAATCGATCAGATGCGGTGACGTAAACAGACCCACACACAAGCCGCATTCAGAAAGAACACTGGAAAGCATAGCACAGCAGGAACCTTTGCCATTGGTTCCGGCTACATGTATGATCCGATACTTTTCCTGAGGATTTCCCATCCGGTCCATCAGTTTACGGATGTTATTGACGCCGTCTTTGTGGCCATACAGAGGTACTTCTTCCAGCCAGCTAATATATTCCTGATATTTCATTTCGTTCTTAGCACAATCTCCAGTAGACAAAAAAGATCTTTCAAGTTATTATATGATAAATACGTTCGAAAAACAATAGTCACCGCCTGTGCGGCGGTCGAAGGAGCTTAGTATGTCAAAGCTTAAGATGCCCAAGCCAAAACTCTACCTGTTAATCTCTGCCGGAATTGCTTTCATTATTCTGCTTTCGCAGCTTTTCTTCCGGGGAATTCTGTTCGCCAGAGGCGCTTATATCATCTGCCGTATCCTTGGTGATTCCTTCCTTCTTGTAGCACTGCTTTTTCTGGCCGTATGGCTTCTTTTCATGGCCTGGTATAATGGGATCCTGGATTTTATCAGTTACCACACTTCCGCCTCTCGTTTCATGCATCTTGAGAACGGCCGACTTGTCCCGACAAGAACGATGGAACAATTTTCTGCTGACAGGAAAAAACAGCGGGTCAAACCCAGATATCTTTTATGGGTTTGGTTAGCTGCCCTTATCCCTGCAATTATCTTCTCTGTCATAGCTATGTTGCTTGAAACGTAAACGGATCTCATTTCTTGAGTGAATTAGAACGCGAAGAACCCATGACGAAGTTTTGCTTCCTCCGCAGATGCGGCTCTGCCGCATAAGTCGGAATCAAAACTGTCATGGGTTCTTTTCGCTCTACTCAAGTAACGAGATAGCCTTACTTTCCGAAACAATAATCTATTGCCAGTACCGACAGGAAGAAGAAGATGCCTGCGAAGCCAAGGTTGATTGCGATCGTTCCTATGGCAGCAAGTTCTGCAGACTCCAGCAACAGCAGGCAGATGGCTACCACGATCGCATCCGGAACGAGGCCAAAGTAAATGAACATGATCTGGATGACCTGTTTGATGGTCTTACCGGTATGAACCGGAATGGACAGATCCAGGAAAGTACTGATGATCGAGGAATACAGATCCACCGACACGATCGTCACCACCCACATGAGTGCATGAAGCGGGTTGGCGCCAAGAATCAGAACGGCAGCTATCATACCGATCAGCAGATCCAGGAAGCAGTTGACTGTACCGCCCAGAACCGAGTAGAACAGTTTTTTCGCCGTTTTCTCCGGGATAAGCTGGAAATAACTCATCTGTGCGTCCCTGGTAATGGGGTTGCCGAGGGAACGGAAGAATGAGATGGCGGCCAGTACCAGCGCTGTCGGAACCAGGCTGTTGCTTTCTCCCAGGAACCGGGTCATCAGTGCGACGGCAACAGCAGCGATCAGATAAGTATCTGAAGTCTTCGTCATGATCTTGAGATGAGCAAACCGGAAACGGTTGTACATCGACTTGAAGAAGAAGATATTCGCACCGCTTCCTTTGTTCATGCCGTCTCGCCGGATAGAATCCGCACGATCCGTTTTACGGCGTCTGAAGTACAGACTGCCTTCCTCCTGCGCCTTTGCCAGGATTTCAGCTGTCTCCTCCGATTTGGCCATAGCATCTTCGTAAAAGTCTGCTTTGACTCTCTTAATGACAACGATCAGAACAATCATTCCGACAAGGTTCAGTGCCAAAAAGCAGAGTGCCATGGCTGTATCGCCGTCAATGGCCATTCGGATCATTCCCTTGATCCATCCCCAGAACGGAATGAACCGGGTAACAGGAGCATTCAGAAAATCACAGGTGCCTTTCGCGATTCCCATCAAACCATCTGCCAGATAATTCTTCGCCTGAATGAAAATGATCAGTCCTACCGCAAGAACGATCAGCACGGTATACAGGACCCGGCGGATATAGGGTTTCCATCCCGGATGAGTCGAACAGACAGTATAAAGGAGGACCTGGACCAGCTTGCCGATAATGATCGTCAAAAACCAGGCTGCAAAGATGGAAAGAGCCTCCCACAGACTGAGCCCAACATTCAGCATCAGGTTAGGCAGCTGGAACAGAAGGTAGATACTGGCAAGCAGCGCTGCTCCGATCTGGGTCATGATACGGAACATCAAAACTGTCTGCGGTGCCAGCGGTGCAGCAAAGAGGAGCGGTACATCAGCCGGCAGGAAAATCTTGCTGCCGTTTCGGTCGGCACTTAAGATCTCAAACACAAAAATGCCCAGAATGATCAGCCCTGCCACCACTTCGACGATGTCCATGATCGAGACAGACATCTCTCTTTTGGCAATCTCGACGATGTCCGGGGCTTCGATCTCTTCCTCTGCCTGAGCTTCCTCTGTCTTTTCCTCATCATCAGATATTTCGCTTTCCTGTGCAGTTTTCTCGTCCACAGCATTGGATAAAGCTCCGATACCGGCACCGATTCCACCGCCGATGAGCGCACAAACCAGGATAAAGATCAGGACCCAGCTTTTGAAGATCTTCTTCAGCTGGTTGAGGAAGGAATGGATCCCATAGTATAGAAAGAGTCTCATTTCCTGCCTCCGAACAAGCCGCGCTTCACCGGTTTGACCTCATCCAGCGGCTCGATCTCGATGCCGGATGCCTTCATGGCTTCCTGATCGATTCCTTCCGTGACCGCAAAGAATAATTCCTCGAGCGTCCGGCCGTCTGCATCCAGCTCCGGTTTGGTAATGTTCGCACGAATATGCCCCTGCTGCATGATCAGCGTCCGATCCCAGAGCATATCCACGCTGTCGATGATATGAGTCGAAACCAGCAGTGTTTTGCCGGCTGTTCTCATCTGCTCAATCAGATTCTTCAGTTCTTTGATGGCATGCGGATCCAGACCGATCATCGGCTCATCCAGCATCAGAACCTGAGGATCCGGCAGAAGACCCATACAGATATTCAGCTTCTGCTGCATACCTTTGGAGAGCTCATCGCCGAATTTTTTCTTTTTATCCGACAATTCGAACTGATCCAGCAGCTGATCGATCCGTTCTTTATAGTTCGTCAGTTTATACGCCCTGGCCAGGAACTCCATGTGCTCGGAAACGGTAAGATTCGGATACAGTGCCGGCATTTCCGGAATATAGCCAAGGATTCGTTTCGCCTCCACGGTTTTATTCGGGTATCCGCCCACGAGGATCGACCCGTCATAGCGCAGAAAGCCGATAATAGCTTTCATAAGCGTACTTTTTCCGGCGCCGTTCGGGCCAAGCAATACTGTCACACTTCCCGGCTCCAGTTCAAAACTGACCTGATTGACTGCCAGGAGTTTCCCGTACTTTTTTGTTACATTCTGAACTTGCAGCATGATCGCTATCTCCTCCGACCCTTCCCGAAGGGTCTCAAATAATGATATTTCGATTATACAACAGAAAAACGTCTGCTGAAAACAGCAGACGTTTTCGGCTTCTTTTTATGCTCAAGCGGGCAGATCATTCCTCCATCGGAAACTCTTTCATGGTCTCAGCAATGATCCCGACTGCTTCATCCACCTGTTCCTTTGTATGAGTTGCCATCAGACTGACTCGAAGCAGGGCTTCGCCGGGAGCTGTTGACGGCGGAATCGATGCGTTGACATAAACGCCTTTTTCATACAGCGCTTTCTGGACCTTGAGAGTCCGGATCGTATCATAGGTGAAGATCGGAATGATCGGCGTATTGGACATACGGATCTTAACGCCTTTAGCCAGCAGCTGCTCCCGCATGTACTGTGCGATTGCCTGCAGCTTGTCTACCCGCTCCGGATGTGCTTTCAGATAACGAAGTGATGCATTGGCTACGGCAATACAGGAAGGCGTGACCGATGCAGAGAAGATATAAGGCCGGGAATTGCAGCGAACATAATCGGCTACCTTGGCACTGGTCGCCATATAACCACCCAAAGATGCGAGAGATTTCGAGAAAGTCCCCATATACACATCGACTTCGTTCTCCAGTCCGAAATAGCTGGCTGAGCCGCGGCCGCCCTTACCAATGACGCCAAAGGCATGGGCATCATCGACCATGACTCTTGCACCGTACTTTTTCGCAAGTTCCACGATCTCGGGAAGTTTCGCGATATCGCCGCCCATGGAGAACACACCGTCTGTTACAACCAGCGCACCAGCTTCTTCCGGCACCGACTTCAGACATTTTTCCAGTCCGTCCATATCCGCATGTTTGTAGCGGATCATCTTGCCGTAGGAAAGTTTGCATCCGTCATAGATCGATGCATGGTTTTCGCGGTCACAGATCACATAGTCGCCGTGTCCTACCAGCGCACTGATAATGCCCAGATTGGACTGAAATCCGGTCGAGAATGTCACTACGTCTTCTTTTCCCAGGAATTCAGCCATTTCTTTCTCAAACTGCTGGTGCAGGATCAGCGTTCCATTCAGCAGGCGGGATCCGGAGCAGCCGGTTCCGTATTCATCCAGGGCTTTTTTCGCTGCTTCAACGATCGAAGGCTCTGTCGTCAGTCCCAGATAATTGTTGGATCCAAGCATGATCCGGCGTTTGCCTTCCATGATAACTTCTGTGTCCTGTCTGGACTGAAGTTCACGGAAATAGGGAAACAGGCCTTGTGCCCGCAGTTCTTGTGCCTGGGTAAAATTGTCGCATTTTTGGAATAGGTCTTTCATTTTTAAAGTTAACTCCGTAGTATATTAAGTATCAAATCAATAGAACCAGTCTCCGCCTTCATCGGATTCCATCTGTTTAAGGAATGCAATCTTGAACATACCGAAAATACCGGCACCCGGTGTCACCTCATCCAGTTTATCCATGAGGGCTTTGTCAAAATTATCCGGGACGCAGTAGGAATCCTCGTCGAAGACCATCGTTGCTTTGGTCTCATCGGTATAGGCTTCCCATTTACGCATTCCTTCGTGGTTCGGATTGCCGTAACGGGCAAAGCTGACATAGGCTCCGGCTACTTCGTCTTCGATCCGCTCGGTCACACCATCAATATTGCAGACCGGTACCCGGTGAGAATTGTAGAAAACAAACGGGATATCCGAGCAATGCCACGCCGGACGCAATCCGTTCACCTGAAAATCAAGCGCAAACTGATACAGGTAAGCCGGAACTTCGGAAACCTCTGCTTTTTTGGCTGTCCAGGCAACGGTCGCGGGACGGCACATGAAATCCGCATTGGGAATCCTGGTAATATCCTTGTTCGGATAAGCTTTTTCAAAGAGCTCAATCAGTTCATCCGCAGCATCTTTGTATTTCCCTTCCAGGAATTCTTTCTTCTGTTCCGCTGTCATTTCTACATCCGGAAGCTGACCGGAAGCACCGAATTCAGCAAAGACAGAACCCGCCATCGTGGGAACCTTTTTGGCATAGTCGGAGAAACCTACCTGCATAGGATCTCCCAGGAAATATTCATTCTGCAGCGGTGCCCAGCTGATGAAGATATCTTCATTCTTCAGAAGCTTATACTGTGCCTGATTGAACGCACGGGTCAGCACATCGTAGGGAACCTTCTCCAGCTTTTCCACCTCTGCTTCGGTAAGTTTCAGCTCTCCGAGTATTCCCAGCACCAGTTTACGGTGATCCGCCTTGATTTTTTCAATATCCTTGGGCTGGCTCTTGAAAAGGCCGCTCATCAGGATACCTTTCTGGAAAAGACCTGCTGCTTCCGGAATCTGCATCAGTGCCTCAACTTTTCCGCCGCCGCCGGATTGACCGAAGATCGTCACGTTGTCCGGGTCGCCGCCGAAATGAATGACATTGCGTTTGACCCAGCGCAGGCACTCCACCAGATCAGCCATGCCGGCGTTCACAGAATTTTTATATTTCTCACCGAAAGATGACATATCCAGAAAGCCCAGAATATTCAGACGATGATTAACGGTAATGACCACGACATCACCATATTCAGCCAGACAGTCCCCTTCATAAGCGACCTGCTCAATAGAAGAACCGTTGGCATATCCACCGCCGTGCAGCCATACCATGACTGGTTTTTTGGCTTCCGGATCGAGGGTGGGCGTCCAGAGGTTCAGGTTCTGGCAGTGTTCGTTCGAAGGCCAGAAGCGATGTGGGATCTGAATCTCCCCCGATGGTTTGGGCTCACCCATGGTCGGGCAGATGTAGCCATAGTTCGTTGCATCTTTGATGCCTTCCCAGCTTTTCGGTGCCGTCGGCATCTGCCAGCGGTCAGCATAGGCATATTCGATTCCCTGGAAGGTATAAATGCCGTCAAGATAGAAGCCTTTCAGTTTTCCTTCCTGCGTCTTCACAACCGTCATTTCATCATTGCAGTAGAATTCTCTTGCCATCCGATCAACCTCCTGAAAAAGTATTCAAAAAAGTGCTCATTCTTTTCCATTATACCAGACGTTTCGTCGGTTGCATAGTCTTTTTCTTTCTGCTATAATAATTTAAGATTAGTAGTAGAAAGAGGAAAAACCATGTATTCTTACAAAACACAAGGGACCTGTTCCCAGATGATCCACTTCGATCTGAAGGATGGAAAAGTATATAATGTTTCCTTTGACGGCGGCTGCAACGGCAACCTCAAAGGCATCAGCAAACTCGTGGAAGGTCAGGATGCACAGCATCTCATCGATCTTCTGAAGGGCAATACCTGTGGCTTCAAGTCTACTTCCTGCCCCGATCAGCTTGCAAGAGCTCTGGAGGCTGCACTGGCCAAAGGCTGATCTCTCCTGTCAGCAATCACTCCTTATTCATGAAAAGAACCGGACTGTCAAAAAGTCCGGTTCTTGTTTTTTTCAGCAGCATCTCACTTCATGGGCAGATCTCATGCGTTGAATACATATTGATCCAGCCGTTCGAACGCTTCATGAATATACGCGGTCGGCAAAGCCAGATTCATGCGAATATGGCACGGGCCATGGAAAGCTCTTCCATCCTGCCAGAGAATGCCGTATTCCTGGCCTTTCTTCTGAAGGTCTTCGATGTCCATTCCATGTTCTTTGCACCATTCTGTGCAGTCAAGGAACAGCATATAAGTGCCTTCCGGTTTGGAAAGGGTCACTCCCTTAAAATGATCCCGGATATAATCACAGGCATAATTGATGTTTTCAGAGAGTACCTCCCTTAGTTCATCCACCCATACATATCCTTCGTCCTGATAGGCACCGATCAATGCATGCATCGACAGTACGTTCATGGAGTTATAATGGCAGAGCGATGCTTCCTTGTTCATCCGATCATGGATCCAGTCATTGTAGACAATATGATAGGAACCTACCAATCCGGCCAGATTAAAGGTCTTGGACGGTGCATACAGTGCCACGGTCCGCATACGGGCATCCTCGGAAACAGACTGAGTCGGAATATGCTTGTTCCCGTTCAGAATGATATCCGACCAGATCTCATCAGAAACCACATACACATCGTATTTTCTGAACAGCTCCATGGCCTTCTCGATTTCCCATTTTTCCCAAACGCGTCCACAGGGATTATGCGGGCTGCAGAAAACGGCGGCATGAATGTGCTGCTCTTTCAGTTTCTTCTCCATATCTTCGAAATCCATACGCCAGATGCCGTTTTCATCCAGAACCAGCGGTGAAAGCACCATATCATACCCGTTGTTGCCGAGTGCACCGGTAAAGCCAACATAGGTCGGAGAATGCAGAAGGACTTTATCTCCTTTGGAGCAGAAGACATTGAGCGCACAGACTACACCACCGAGTACGCCGTTCTCATATCCGATATGCTTCTTTTCCAGTCCTTTGACGTCATTTCTTATCGTCTGCCAGCGGATGATCGAATCAAAGTAAGCGTCACTCTTGGCAAAATAGCCGAATGCGGGGTGTTTCGCTCTTTCGATCATGGCTTCCTGAATCGTAGGAAGGCAGACGAAGTTCATATCAGCAACCCACATCGGGATCTGTGAAAAGCCTTCCCTGGTTTCCGGGAAAAGTCCCGGGAACGGATCGACCGCGATGGAATCCTTGCCGTGACGATCAGGTTTGGTCGTAAAATCAAATTTCATGGAAAAATCCTCCTCATTCATTCTTTGACGATCAGGTTGGACCAGCAGACACGTCCGTCTTCATCCCGCCCTTCGATCCGCACAAACCGTTCGGAATCCGTGAGCGTGTAGGATGCCTCGGTCAGATACTTCTCTCCTAATGCCGGATAAGCAGTGCGATGTCCGTTGTACAGTGCATTGGTCATAAACCGGATCGAAACGACCGGCGACATGCGAACGGAAACGGTCATAGGATCACCGGATCCATCTCCTCCGGTCTTCTCGATCTGTTCGATCCTTGGTCCCTGAGAACTGTAGAATCTTCCTTCCAGAAGTGCCTGATGGATAGACGGCCAGTTGTTCTTCTGTGCCTGCACCATCACATAACCGCCGAATGGATCCCGGTCATAGTAATGAGTGTCATCCACGGCGGTCAGAAGCACATACCGGCCGCGGGAGGCCATCATATCCACATACAGATCAGAGAATCCTCTGCCGCTGTATACTTCTGAAACCGTATTGTAGATCTCTGTCGCATCATAATTCTGAAGTGCCAGACATTCTTCAAAGGTCATCAAAGACCAGATCGGATGCGCGAGCGTGGCAAATCCACCTTCTTCATGGATCGCATCCACGATCTGCTGCGGAGTCCATTCATTCGTCTGCGGGATAAAACACTTCAGTCCCACCCCGGTAATATGATAGGCATGTTCCGGAGCCTCTTTAATAAAGTTCCGGTCGAATTCGGTTGATGGAATCACCAGGAAACGATAGTCTTCCTGTCCGAAAAGTGCCTCTTCTACCGTATCTCCATCTGCAAGCACCCGGTCCTGCGCTTCAGATGCGCAAAGAATGCGCCCTTCTGATGTTTCGATATAACCGCCGAATCGCTTCCGGTGATCCGTAATAGCCAGAAAATCATATCCGGCCTCCCGATAACGGCGGATGCTTTCTGATGCGCTCACCCGTCCATCCGAGATCGTGGTATGCGCGTGCAGATTACCTTTCAGAAAACGTCCGTCTTCGGTAAACAGTTTCATCTTCTCAGCCTCTTTTCCGGCTTAATCCAGCATGGTCAAACGAAGACGGAAGCTGAACTTCTCTTCGTCAAAACGATAGGGTTTTCTCAGTCTCGGGCCACAGCTGTTGGAGCCGATACCATTCATCTTATAGTCAAAGTTCACTGCTGTTCCAGCCGCCTTTTCAAGTTCAAAAGCATGTGCCTTTTTCGTCAGTTCTTCCTGTGTATACTCCAGGATCTGGAAACTGAACGGTTTGTCAGACTCGGCCTTCAGCCCACAGCCTTCCTCATCTGTCACGGATGCATAATAGGTGTTCCAGTGAGAACCGGTCTCCTGCGGTTTCAGGTAGTTTTCGAAATTATCTCTGGCCGTTGTCTCAAACAGACCCATGCGGCTTGCGCGGTGCTTGTCCACATAGCTTTCCTCCGGACCATATCCGTAATAGACCGCCCGGTTCATGGATTTTTTCAGCTCAGCACGAAGGCCGAATCGCGGCAGATCGATCTCCATCTCCCGGCATTTGTCTGCCTTGACGGAAAGCTCCAATTGTCCGTCTTTGCCGATCAGCCAGACGACATTCAGCTGCAGGATCGGCTGCAGGTAGATCGGTGCAAGGGACATTTTGACTCTGATGCGCACATATCCTTCCGGCTCATCCGTCTTCACGCTGTAGACCTTCGGCAGTGCACGGTCAAATCCACATTTCTCCCAGATCAGGCGGATATTGCGGTCATTATCCGTCGGAGCACGCCAGATATTGAATCCAAGCGGTGCTGCCAGGCGCTCCTGCTGATGGCTGGAAAGTGAAGTCCATTCTCCCTTTCGAAGATCAAAGACATACCGGAAAGAATCAGAAGAGACGATCAGCTCATTGCCTTTTTCCCTAACCGTAAACGGTTTATCTGCTTTAGGCAGGTCAGAGAGGACCGGCAGCTGGGTATGGATCGCCAGCTGGTCAAATCCCATCTCACGGCCGGCCTCTGTCAGCAGGTCGTCGTTTCTCTGAATATAGAAAATATTCAAATAGCAGTCTCCGTCCTGAGGCGCGCTCCCCGGCAGTTCTACCGTAACGGAATGATGCGGAGCACATTTCACTTCCGGCAGCAGGAAACTCTTTTCTACTTCTCCATTCCGGACAATTTCACAGTATCCGGAAAGCGCATCGGAAAGATCGGTAAAGTCATAGTAGTTCGTCAGCTTCACGCGGAGCGGTTCGCCTGCTTTTGAAAGCAGCTTCGCCCGAACCGGACGGATGACGTTCTTATATTCAAGCAGGCTTTCGCTGACCTGCCGGTCCGGGTATACCAGACCATCCATGCAGAAGTTTCCGTCATGCGGGAATTCACCGAAGTCACCGCCATAATAATATTTCGCTTTCCCGTCTTCCGTCGCTCCCATATAGACGGAATGATCACACCATTCCCATACGAATCCGCCGCAGAAACCATCGTGGCGCTGCATTGCCTGCCAATAATCTTCCGCATCTCCGGGGCCATTGCCCATCGCATGGATAAACTCGCAGAGAATATAGGGTTTGTGGTACTCTTTTTTCTCGAAATACTCTTCGATTTCTTCGATCGGCGGATACATTCTGGAGTACAGGTCGATCATGGAATAATCGCCCTTATGATAGGTCGGATCGTCATGTGCACGTTCATAGTGTACAAGGCGGGAAGGATCATATTCTTTGACCCATCTGCCCGACTTTTCAAAGTTCACACCGGATCCGGCTTCGTTGCCCAAAGACCAGATTACGATGGATGCATTATTCTTGTCACGGATGACACTTCGCATCTGACGGTCGAGATTGGCTTTTTCAAAACGCTCATCCATGGCGATCAGCGAATAGTTGTCCAGCCAGGTTTCCCTCCATTTGGCCGGATCCTGGTTTTTACTGATAATGCTGATGGATCCGTGAGATTCCAGATCCGATTCTGCTATCAGGTAAAAGCCGTATTCACTGGCCAGCTGCGGGAACCACGGTGCATTCGGATAGTGACTGGTGCGGATCGCATTGATATTGTGTTCCTTCATGAGGATCAGGTCCTGCATAGCCTGTTCCATGCTGATCGTATAGCCGGTGAAGGGATCTGAATCATGCCGGTTCACACCGCGGAACTTGACCTTCTGACCGTTGATCAGCACCACTTCGTTTTTGATCTCGATCTTGCGGAATCCGATCTTCTGAGCGATGCACTCTGCTTCGCTCTCCAGAAGGAGCGTATACAGTCTGGGCGACTCTGCATTCCAGCTGATGACGTTCTTCACATCAAAGCTGACCTTCCCGTCCATAACCGTCTTAGTCTCAAGGAAGATCCCCTCCGGACTGATCAGGCTGGCGGCAATCGGAAGAATGCCCCGTCCTGCCGTTTCGATTTCCACATCCAGATGTCCGTTCTGATAGTGATCCACCAGATCCGCATGGGCAAAGAAATCACGGATATGGCGTTTGGGCCGGATCAGCAGATAGACATCCCGGAAGATTCCGCTCATTCTGAGCTTATCCTGATCTTCCAGATAGCTTCCGTCACACCATTTAAGGACAGCAACGGTAATGTCGTTGTCGCCTTCAGACAAAACATCGGTCACGTCAAACTCGCTGGTTGAGTGACTGACCTGCGAATAACCCACGAACTGTCCGTTGATCCATACGTAGAAACAGCTGTCGACGCCTTCGAAATTCAGGTAATACCGATCGTCGCCCATCTGACCGATCTCAAAAGTCCGCTGATAGACGCCGCAGGGATTCTGATCCGGCACAAAGGGCGGATCATAAGGAAAAGGATAATTGACATTGGTATACTGATGCCGGTCATAGCCGTGCATCTGCCAGACAGACGGTACCGGAATCTCGTCTTCTGCGACATACCGGTCGTACACATCATCCGGCAGGTCATAAACGCTTTCATAATAATGAAAGCCCCAGGTCCCCATCAGCGGCAGGAAACGGTCAGACATTTCCCGATCCCCGACAAGGGCTTCTTCCGGTGTACTGAAAGGAATATAATAGGCTCTGTTGTCTTCCGTGCCGATATGCAGCTTCGAAGGATCTTCGAAGTAGTTCGCAAGGTTCATTTGTTTTTTCTCCCTTCATGTCATTGATGCGATTATATCATGTCAGAATTGGAAAAAAAAGATGGACTTTTTACTTTGGATGACCTATGATAGATGGACAGTCAAACGAAAGGAGATCCGTCCGATGGTTCCGGTAAACATAGCATTGCATCTGTTCAGTACGATCATCATATGGATTCTGCTGATCAGCAGTTCTATGGAAAAACGAATCGATTCTCACGTTCCGCAGCCGCTGCTGCTTATGATGCTGTTGAATCTTGTAATGCTGATTTCCTATCCTTTGGGTGAGCTGATCATACAAAAAACTCATTCCGACAACAGTTGGGTCCTCCTGCTTAAATCCATTCACCACCTGTGCTTCTATGCAATCTATTACGAGTTTCTCGTCTATCTTATGGAAGCTTTCTCGCAGAACCTTTCTGTCGATAGAAAACTTCTGATAGCCAGTATTCCGATTTATCTTCTCTGTACGTTTATCTGGATTGCCTATTCTGTCTGCGAGAAGCTTCCACTTAGCCAGGCATTCCGCTCTATCCTGTGGTTCGGCTCACGCTACGGCGGCATCACAGTGCCGATTCTGACAGCAATGATGTTTAGCCGATGCCGCAGCAGAATGGACAAGAGTGATCGGATCGTCATGATGATCGTACTGGTCGTTCCAATCATCGGAATGATCATCCGATCAACATTCCCGGAGATTCGATCGCTGGCCCTTTCTTCTACCCTTTCCCTTCTGCTGGTCTATGGATTCGTTCACCTTAAACAGGCTTATCGGATCAAGGATCAGCAGCTGGAACTGGCTCGAAATGCCAACACGATCATGCTCAGTCAGATCCGGCCTCATTTCCTCTATAATACACTGAACTCCATTTATGTGCTCTGCGGAAAGGATCCAATGAGAGCGCAGGAAGCGATCAGTGATTTTTCTGAATATCTGCGTGCGAACATGGGCAATGTTTCCAAGCCGCTGATCACGATCGATCAGGAGATGGAGCATGTCCAGCATTATCTTGCATTGGAAAAAATCCGCTTTGGTGATCATCTGAATATAGAATACCGCTTGAACGCACATGGATTTCTGGTGCCGCCGCTTTCTGTCCAGCCAATCGTTGAAAATGCCGTCAAGCACGGACTGGGCAAAAAGAAGGATGGCGGAACTGTCATCATCGAAACTTTGGCTGATGAGTCCAGCGGGTATATCAAAGTCATGGATGACGGGACAGGTTTTGATCCTTCGCTCCTTAATGACCTGGATGAATCCCATATCGGTCTTGCCAATGTCAAGAAGAGACTGGAGCAGGTTCACGGGGATCTTGATCTGAGCTCTTCACCCGGAAGCGGAACAACGGTCACCATCACCATCAGGAGAAAAAAAGCATGAAAATCTTAGCTATCGATGATGAAGCACTTTCTCTGGAAGGCTTGACGGACGCCATCCGCAAGGCTTGTCCCGAAGCGGATCTGCATGCCTTTCAATCTGCCCGGGACGCACTGAGGTATGCCTCCCGCGATATACCGGACATTGCATTTTTGGATATCGAGATGAGAGATATGAGCGGGATCGAAACTGCTTCAGAACTGCTGAAAAAAAATCCGAAAATCAACATCATCTTCGCGACTGGATACCAGGAATATATGCCGGATGCTTTTCGTCTTCATGCGAGCGGTTATATCACGAAACCGATCACACCGGCAAAAGTTCAGACAGAACTGCAGCATCTTCGTTACGAAAAGACAGATGACAAAAAATATACTCTGCGTTTTCGGACATTCGGAGAATTCGAGGTGTTCGACAAAGATCAGCCGATCACTTTTGGCTATGCCAAGACCCGTGAACTGCTTGCTTTTTTGATCGACCGAAATGGTTCTTTATGTACCAGCGGCAGCATTATGGATGCTCTTTGGGAAGACTCCGAAGGAAGTTTCCGTCACAGCTCGTATCTTCGCAATCTTCGCTCCGATCTGAAAAAAGTATTAAAGGAGCATCACGCAGAATCGATCCTGATTCAGCGCCGCGGCCTTCTTGGTATCGACCGTACAATGGTGTCCTGTGACTATTTCGATTATCTGGATGGAAAACTTTCTCCCGATGCTTTTGACGGAGAGTACATGATCCAGTACAGTTGGTCGGAATGGCGAATTGCCTTACTCGAAGAAAAGAAAGAGCGTTTGAACAAAAATACCTGATTTTTGTTTTCCTTTTATGACTTTTGGTAGGACACTACTGTGACAGTCTCTTTGATATAATGACATTAATTCTCAAAAGATATTTATATGTCGGAGGCTATCCATGTTTTCTCCTTTTCAAAAAGCAGAAGCGCTTCGTATCTATGATCAGGTCGGTTCCGTCGATCGTACCATTCGTATTTTAGGTTATCCTACCCGCCGCTGTCTTTACGGCTGGATTCAGGAACGTTATGAAATGGATCCCACAGCCCGTAAAAAAGCGACACGGATGAAGCGGGATAAGGATGAGACCCTATTAAAGGAAGCAGAACAGCACACGGATATTCTATCTGTAGAACAAGTGGATGAGCTTCAGGAAAAACTTCGCAAAGCTCAGATGACGCTGGATATTCTGCAGGAAATCGTGCGCCGCAAGCAGATGCAGCCGGTTTTCACTCTTACGCCTATCTCACAGCGTGAAAAAACGGAGATCATCGATCTGCTTCGTTCCAAATATTCGCTGCACGAACTTCTGGAAGCTGCCTCGATTGACCGCAGTGCTTACTACTATCATCACAACGCAGCCGAAAAGCGCCGCTCCGAAGAACAGCAATGATCCTGCTCTTCAACCAGAAATGAAATACCGCCTGCCGAAGGTTATGCCCTCGGACAGGCGGTTTGTTTTTGATCTTTCAGTTTCAATGTTTATTCCAGATCCCAGCTCACCAGTTCATCACCGCGGTAGACCATTTTCATGGCGAAAAACGGAGCACCGCCAAGAACAGGTGCCATAAAAAGTGCATCTCCTTCCCACATGGGAAGCGTCGGAAGTGCCCGTTCCGGTACCCAGGCCAAGTTTCCTTCATTGCAGCTGTAATCAACTTCTCCCTCGAATTCATCGCAAACGAAAACGAACATATATTCGGTATCCCAATCCGCAAGCTCCGGATCCGGATCCAGAAAGTTGAAGGTGACAAATGCTGCAAGCCGGACATTCTTTGCGATAAGACCTGTCTCTTCGCGGATCTCCCGAATCACACAGTCTCTCGGGCTTTCTCCGTTTTCAAATTTGCCGCCGATACCGATCCATTTTCCTTTGTTGATATCGACTTTCTTGCTGACCCGGTGCAGCATCAGCACACCATCCGGGCCGACCACATAACACATGGTCGTCAGTTTCATCCGTTTAACCCTCCTTCTACAGAACCAGCATCAATAAGAAATAGACGAGCGGGATCGTTGCCAGAGACAAAACCGTCGTAAAGACAACTCCACTGGAGGCGGTCTTTGTATTGCCGTTATAGTTTTTCGAAAGCATCACGCACATGGAACCGCAGGGCATGGCATAAGTCAATACCGTGATCGCAATGATCACCGGATCGGTAAAAACAAGTTTTGCGGTCACAAATCCCAGAAGCGGCATCAGAAAAAGCTTCAGGATCATGGCAATGTTAAGCCGCACATTCGAGAAAGCACCTTTCAACGGCTGTTCTGCCAGGACGGTGCCTAAAAGAAGCATTGTAAGCGGCGGTGTGGTATCACCAATAAACTTAAAGGTCTCTGTTGCGATCTGCGGCAGCTGAATCTTCAGAAAGTACAGGATCAGTGCAATAAAGGATGCCACGATACCGGGAGTAAAAAACAACTTCCAGTCGATTTTCACACCGCTGTCTTTCTCTGTCTTCCCTGCGCCTTCTATCTGGGCCTTTTTTCTTTCCCGGATATCTTTTTGAATCAGATATACGCCATAGGTATAGATCAGAAAGTTGAACGGCAGATTCATAATGTTGATGATAAAGACGGACATATCACCAAAGAGCGTCATCATGATCGGAATCGCCATAAAGCCTGTATTGGAGAAGATCGCCAGCAACTGAACGGTACCCCGCTGCTCCTTGGGGATACCGCAGATCCGAACGATCAGAATCGCCAGAAACGGCAGCATCAGATAAAAACCGATGCCGTAGATGACAATTCGCATCACGGTCTGCTGCGGAATATCTCCTGCTGATGCCAGAGAACCGAGGATCAGGGCCGGATTGGTGATATTCACCACCAGCCAGGAAAGACCTCGGTTAAAGTGTTCATCCACGAATCCCTTCCGATAGATGAAAAACCCGATCACCAGCAGTGAAAACAGTTTAAACAGCGCAATGCTGATACCTGTAAAGTCCATTCAAAACTCCTAAACGTAGAAAAGCAGTTTACTGTAGGTCGGATACGGCCACAGATCTTCCGCCGTCATCTTTTCGCACAGATCTGCATGAATACGGACCTTTTCCATCTGCGGAATGATCTGTTCCTTGCAAAACATGGCCTTTTCCTGAATATCACTGATCTTCTGCTCTTCTTCCATCTGTTCTTCCAGTTTTGTCAGCGCCTGATAGCACGCTTCGGATTCCTCCGAAAGTCTGGCTGCCTGTCTGGCTTCATGGAACACGACGGTTCCGCTGAAATTAAGTCCGGCAGACTGTTTATGGATCACTGTCTGACAGAGCAGATCTACATAGCGGCTGATAGCAGGAAGGATTTCCTTATACGCCATATCCAGCATTGTGGAAGCTTCCATATGGATCGTTTTGGTGTAGTTTTCAAGCGAGATCTCAAAACGCGATTTCAGTTCTTCTTCGCTGAAGATCCGATGTTTGGAGAAAAGTGCAACATTCTTTTCGCTGAGATAAGCCTTCATGGCGTCTGCTGTCGTTGGAAGAATACTGAGTCCTCTTCTTTCCGCTTCCTGTTTCCATTCGTCGGAATAGTTATTGCCATTGAAGATGATCCGTTTATGCTCACGGATGACCTTTCGGATCAGTTCATCCAATGCATCTTCCAGATCTTTGCCTGCAGCGATGTCTTTGTCCAGCTGATCGGCAAACTGACACAGTGATTCGGCTACAGCGGTATTGAGCACGACATTCGGGCTGG
>JAFOIR010000264.1 GCA_017420625.1 Bacillota bacterium | reverse complement strand
TGTTCCCGCTGATAGAACCGCCGCTCACGATCTTTACGCCCCTTTCATCGTGCAGATATCCAAGACGGATCTCCCCGGCAATATCACCGGTCGTCTCGTCCACCTGAAAATCCGAAAACTCGACACATTCGAGAAATGCGCCCTGACGAAGCTCCTCGGATGATCTCGATCCGCCGGAAACAATATAGTTGTACACCTGCGAACTTTTGGCAAGTCCGAGATATTGGCTGAACTGACGATTGCCATAGAAGTTTTCGGCAACGCCGTCCCGGATCAGATACCGATCCCAGATCTTTGCTCCTTCCAGATCAACATCAAAGTTGTGAGAGGAATTCGGCAGTTCTCGGACTGCTTCAATCGATACCTTATCCCCTGTCACTTCAGAGATCAGGCTTTCACCGATCTCTGCCCGGGAGATCTGCTGGTATTTCATGGCAGCATCCATCTGGGCCAGGAAGTAATCATAAATGGGCAGACAGTTATCGTTGGAGAATACCACAGATGCTGATCCGATCGCCGGTGTATCCTCCGCAACCAGTTTATCCTTGCCGTACTGCAGCGCCTGACTGATCTCTTTTTCGATATGTCCTTCATCGCACGTGCCGGATGTCAGCATCCGGTAAAGTTCGATCTCATGATCTTTCGCTTCATTTCTTGCATTGATGACCACTTCCAGCATTGAACTCGGATAGACAACAGTCTGATCTACCCCCTCGCTGTTGATATAACGTCGGTTCATCTCATGCACAAAGATCTCGTAGGAATTGACATCCTCAGTCTTCGTTTCCGGAAGGCGGCGCATCGTGCGGATAAAGCTGTCGCTGATCGACTCCAGGGAGACCATTCTGAGGGTCTCATGGGCTTCGCCGTCTCCGCTGTTCAGCGTATAATACGGGTTCTTTACCAGATAAGCCCGCTCGGAAAGGTCATGAATGATCTTTCTCATCTCTTCTTCCGATGCTGTCGGAGCGATCTTTGCAGAAGCACCGCCGAGGTACTTACTGTCCTCGATGGAACGATACACTTTCAGAGTAATATCTTCGACCTCTTTAGCCCGGTTTTGATCCAGTTTATGCCGGATGAAGTAGAATTCCCAACCACGTTTACGAAGATCGGTAATCTCCCATGCGGTAAGTCCTGCTTCTCCCAGAAGCTTTTTCAACAAACTAATATTCATCAGCCTAACCTCGCTCTCGCCTTCAGATACGGGCCTCCATCGGCTACCTTGACCCACTCCTTATAGCCTTTTCCGCAGCCGCCGTTTCCTTCGATCTCACGATCAGGACTAGCCATGCTCACCGAACCCAGAAGATCCGGCACATAGCCGGTCATTACAACCGGTGCGACGACTTTTCCGGTCAAACGACCATCTTTGATCTCATAACCTTTGGAAATGATGCATTGAATACCCCAGTGTTTGGGATCTTCCATGCCGCTGTCCATTCCCTCGAGCAGATATCCGTGTGTGATCGATCGGATCATATCCTCCAGCGTGTCTTTACCGGAATCGAAGATCGTATTGGTCATACGGGTATATACTTTATGCTCATAGTTTTCCCGTTTGCCGTTGCCGGTAGGCTCTACACCCAGGCGCAGTGCAGAAAGTGCATCACAGATACCCGTTTTCAGAATACCATGATCGATCTCGATCACATCACCGGCCGGTGTACCTTCATCATCGAAAGCAAATCCTGTGACGCTTTCAGCGCAGGCGGCGCCTTCATGCATCGTCACCAGATCAGATCCGACTCTCTTACCGATATAGTCTTTGCCCAGTGCCCTGTTCTTGACAAACATATCCATTTCCACGCCGTGTCCGAATGCTTCATGTGCGATCAGTCCCGTCACGTTCGGCGCAGTAATGATATCATATTCGCCTGGTTCGATCCGCTCCGCGCTCAGCAGATCCTTCGTGTGACGGATCGAATCTTCCAGTTTGGATTCCAGATTATCAAAGATCTCCATACCGCCAAGTCCACTGGTGCCTTCATAGGAGAATCTGGTATCTTCCCCGTTGGAGGCAATGATTACACAAGTCCCTTCAGCATATACATAGCTCTGTCTCAGATACTGATTCGGTGTAATGAACATCTTTGAGATATGAGTGCACTGTGCGCTCACCATGCAGTCCAGCACCTCTTCCATGGAAGCGGCACCACGATCAGACAGCTCGGTCAGTTTTTCGATATACTGCGCCACATCCGCCTCTTCCGGCAGGATCTTCGCTTCCTTCTCAACAAGAAGCACTTTGGGGTCATCCTTCAGAGTGGGAGTCGTATAGATGGTCGTTTCAGTCCGCTTCAAAAGTTCCAGCTGCCGGTTCACCTCATTACGAATCCGGTCGGCTGTCTGTTTCACATAATCCAGCCTCCGCTCTGCCGTAGGGAACATAGCTTCTTCCAGATCCAGATCATTAAAAGCATATTCGCTGTAGAGACCGTTCTGGTGCACCCGGACAACGTTTCCACGCTCCGTCGTCATCGTCTCCGATGAAACAGATTTCGAACGCTGCGATATCCGGATGTTCAAGCCCACACTGTCTGTACTCAGGATACTGACATAATTATAAGTCTTTGACAGCTCTTGGGACAGTTCCCGGAAAAACTGTGCCAAATGTGTCAAATACGGTGAAAATTTTGCTTTCATTTTCGCCTCCTGACATAAAAGTAAAGTCATTATACTACCAATTCTCCGGTGCGGCAAGTCTCTTGGATTTTTCTCGCCAAAACCACGCCTGCTATGATATAATAGTCCTATCAACCTGACGAAGGAGGCTGTCATGCTCTCTTTTCCAAAATGGCCGATCTCGGATGAGTCGGATCTTATGTTCATCCGACAGGCTGATCTTAAGGATCCTTCAAGACCCATGGCAAAGAAATTTGCAAAAGTGTTCAGCGAGTTTACCAAGACGCCCTATGTACTGCCGGTCGCAAACGGAACCATCAGTCTGGAACTTATTCTAACTGCCCTTGGTATAGGTCTTGGCGATGAAGTCATTCTTCCACCCTATACCTTTATTGCTACATTCTCTTCCATCGTCTATACCGGTGCAACGCCTGTCTTTGCTGATATCGAGCCCGATACCTATAATCTTTCTCCTTCTGAAACAGAGAAAAAGATCACACCAAAAACCAAAGCGATCGTAGCTGTTGCGGTGGCCGGTCGTCCGTTTGATCTGGATGCATTCGAAAAGCTGGCCAAAGCGCACGATCTTTATCTGATTGTGGATGCTGCACAGGCTGTCGGCGCTAAGTGGAGAGACAGGGATATCGCATCCTATGGCACCTGTGCTTCTTTTTCCTGCCAGAACACGAAAAATCTGACCAGCGGCGAAGGTGGGATGATCACGACCTGTGACCAGGAACTCTACCAGCGCTTACTATCTCTTCTGGAAAAGAACAATCACTGGCTGAATGAAATCTCCTGCGCTCTGCTGATCAGTCAGCTTCGCAGATTACCTGATCAAATGGAGAAAAGATCAAAGAGCGCCCGTTATCTGAATGAAGCACTGAAAGAAAGCCGTCTGGTCTGTCCGATGAAACAAGATGAACGAATCACTCTCGATGCTTATCATCTGTTTGTTTTACGAACCAGGGTTGAAGAGCTCGAAGGTGAGGGAAAGACTCGTCAGAATCTGATCCGGGATGCCCACGAAATGGGACTTCCGCTTCTTTCCGGTTATGCGCCTCTATATAGTCTGCCTTCCGTTCGTTCCGAAACGACCCGGAAACTGATCGCATCTGACATTGATCTTTCTCCGCTTTCCGTCTGTGAAAGGGCTTCCTATGCGGAAGGTCTGTGGCTGGAACAGTTCACTTTACTCAGTGACAAAGATACGCTGGATCAGATGCTGGAGATCTTTGAGACGCTGGAAAGGAGGTATTTCGGATGAATCAGGAAAGACTGAGCCATATCCTCTTTTCCGGTATCTGGGGTACCTGTGGACCCATGGAAGATCTGGCGGCAAAAAAACTCTGTGAAAAACTAAGCAGGGATCAACCGCTGTTTGCCGTTCTGACCTATTCCTATGCCGCTGCTGAAGAGATCCTGGATGTCGCGAAACGCATGGCATTATGCAGTGAAAAAAATCCAGTCACTCTCCGGGATTTCGGTTTTGCCGGCGCGATCCTCACTCCGGATGAATCCCTGTATGAGATCTTTTATCAGATTCATCACTGCGGTCACCGGCCGGGAATCGGTGCAACCGTTGACCTGTCAGAGGAAACCGTCGTTGGCGGTGATATGCGGATCACCGAATGGCAGGCAGCTGAACTTCTCGAGATGCTCGATCAGATCTGAACGGTCTGATCTAATCGGAAATCGTCAAAATGAAATCCATACTATACAGGAGGAAACATTTATGTGGAACAGCTTCAACACGGGTGATTACTCGGGAATGATCGCTGAAACCGTTGCCTTCAAAGGTCATGACGGCAAACAGGTTCGCGCGTATTATTCCCATCCGATCACGGACAAACCCACCCCCGGTATCGTCCTCATCCCTCATATGCCCGGCTGGGATGAATGGTGCCGCGAGACTTCCCGCCGCTTTACAGAGCATGGCTACAGTGTTATGTGCCCGGACATCTATCAGGATGCCGGTACTGGTACACCTCCGGAAGTCGCCATGCGCAGCCGTGAAGGCGGCGGAGCCTATGACAGTACAGTCATGGCTGACACAGCAGGCTGTCTGGACTTTCTGAAAGGTCAGCCCGGATCAAACGGTAAAGTCGGTGTCATCGGTATGTGCTCCGGCGGACGTCATGCTTTTTTGGCTGCCTGCACGGTACCTGGCTTTGACGCAGTCGTTGACTGCTGGGGCGGCGGTGTCGTTGCACCCAAAGAGTCCCTTTCCCCTCAGCGTCCGGTCGCACCGATTGACTATACCGAACAGCTCGAGATCCCGCTTTTAGGCATCTTTGGCAACGATGACTTCAGTCCGACCCCTGCAGATGTCAATGTCCTGGAAGATCGTCTGAAAGCATGCGGCAAAAACTATGAGTTCCATCGCTATGACGGAGCCGGTCATGGAATCTGGTATTATGACAAACCCATGTATCGTCAGGAACAGGCGATGGACAGCTTCAACAAGACGATAACCTTCTTTGACAAGTATCTGAAATGAGTTCAAAGCCATTTGTCGTGATGGCCAAACCCATCGGCTCGGCCTGCAACATGCAGTGTACCTACTGCTACTACCTCCATGCAGGAAACGAAAAGACCTCATCACCCGTCATGAGTGATGAGGTCTTGGAGTCATTTATCCAGAGCTATATCCGTTCCTGTCCCGGTCCGGTAATCTCCTTTACCTGGCATGGCGGAGAGCCTACGCTTGCAGGCCTTTCGTTCTATGAAAAAGTTATCCGGCTTCAGGAGCGCTATCTGACGGAACGACCGGACTGCGAGATCTGGAATAATCTTCAGACCAACGGTGTTCTACTGGATGAAGCATGGTGCGCATTTCTTTCACAGCATCACTTTGACGTAGGTATCAGCATCGACGGAACGAAGTTCTGTCATGATACCTACCGGAAAGATCCGCTCGGCGGCGCGACATACGAGAAAACAGCTGCCGCCATTAATCGTCTGAAAGGAGTCGGGATCCGTCCGGACCTTTTATGCACTGTCAATGCCATGACCGCTGCACACGGAAAAGAAGTATACCGTGCACTCCGGGATTTTGAGACAGGCTGGATGCAGTTTATCCCGATCGTAGTCCATACTGAAGATGGTATCTCTGCCGAATCTGTGACGCCGGAAGCATATGGAGAATTTCTCAAGGATGTTTTTGCTGAATGGTTCTTCCACGATCTGGGTCGTACAGAAATTCAGCTTTTCTCAGAGATGAGTCTGGCTCTCGCAGGTCAGAAACCAAACCTGTGTATGCTGGGAAAGACATGCGGTAATGTCCTGATCGTTGAAAAAGACGGTGGAATCTACAGCTGCGATCATTTTGTCGATCCGGCGCATCGGGTCGGCTCTGTCCTCACAGATGACTTTCAATCGATTCTTGCTTCGGATTTTCAGACGGAATTCGGTCTTTCGAAGGAAACAAAGCTCACTGCTGAATGCCATCGCTGTCCATATCTTTTCCTCTGCGGCGGTGCTTGTCCGAAGGATCGCAGTGCTCTTTCCAAAGACGGTGAACCCGGTCAGTATCTCCTGTGTCCCGGGTTAGTTGCCTTCTTTGATTATGCCGTTCCCCATCTGAAACGGGCCATGCAGCTGTCTTCAGAAAAGAAAAATCCCTCCCAGATGATGGAGATCCTCATACGGGAGGAACGAAAGAAATATCAGGGGATCGGACGCAACGATGCGTGCCCCTGTGGTTCCGGTCGAAAATTCAAAACCTGTTGTGGCAGGAGGCTTCCGTAAGAAGCCTCCTTATTTTTTCCGATTTCCTCATCGCTGACAACGAGTCCGAGCGACGTCGCATTGATGGCAAGGGCCAGACGATTCTTGTAGCCGGATTTGTCCATCAGATTCTGGATATGCCTTTTGACAGTATTGACTGAAATAAAAAGATGCTGAGCGATCTCTTCATTGGTTGCACCGGACGTCAGCTCTCGCAGCACATCCAGTTCACGCTCTGTCAGCTCTTGTGTGGTCACCTTTCCAAACTGTACAACCGGTGCATCAGAAGGATAAACGGACTCGCCGTTCATCGTCCGGTCCATGATCTCGATCAGCGGTTCTTCACTGTATTCCTTGTACCAGAAACTTTCGATTCCTGCTATCTTCGCTCTTTTCTCCCATGTGGCCTCTGCCATGGACGTTACCAGGATGACCTTGACTTGCGGGAATCTCTTTTTGATCTGCTCCGCTGCGCTCAGCCCATCCATGCCGTACCGCATGACGATATCCATGATCACAAGATCCACCGGATGCTGTTCCAGATAAGTGATGGCCAGATCAGCAGCTGGCAGTGACCGGACCAGCTCATACCGAAGCGAAGTTTTGATATGCATTTCAAAAAAGCCGCGTGCAACATTCTGATCATCTACAACGACTACTTTAATTCTCTCGGCCATTTCCATACCTCCTGCCTATGTTGTTCATCCTGGTCCCGGAAGCGTCAGCTCCACGGTAAAGGAAGGTTCTGTTTCAATGATCATTTTTCCTTCTGCTTCTTCCGTCATATGACGAAGAGACAATAGTCCTCCGCTTTCGCGAATTGGTTCTGTCGGTTCGATTCCGTTGTTGATAAGACGGACCTTCAGGCCCTCCGGGAAGCGTTCCGTCGAGACAAACAAGAAATCTCCATGTCCATGTTTGACCGTATTGGCGGCACATTCCCTCATAGCATATCCGACCAGACTGCGCAGCTTAGGATCAGTGGGCGGATCTCCGCTGATTACGATTTTGACACCGATCGCACCAGCCATTGAAGCAGCATCTTCGATCGGATCGGTATCCGATTCTTCTGTATCCTCCGCCTCCCGAAGCAAGAACTCATTTGTCTGACGCAGCATCAGAAGCAGAGCTTCCGGATTGACATTTTCGGGATGCTCCAGATAGTAACGGGCAGTCAGGAGTGCATGGCCTTCCTGATCATGAACGATCCTTCTGGCATTTAAAATCTCCTCCGAGCGAATCGTCTGTGCTGCCAGCTGCTGATAGCTTTTCATTCGGTTCTGATACTCTCTGAGCTGACGGTTTTTCTCCTGAACCTCTTCGATGGCCTGATACCGCTCCGTCACATCCGTCGCGAGGATCTGCACATATTCCTGTTTTTCAATCATGATCGGACTTCTGGAAAACAGCAAAGCATCATCGTCTTCCTCGGATCGGATCAGTACATGGCTTTGACCCGATTCACCGGATGCTTTTATTGTTTTCCAGAACTGATTGGCATTTGTGAGCGGTCGGTTCGTCAGTTCTTCGCACAGATCATTCATCTGGACATTGCTCATCTCCACCGTACCGTCCGGCAGAGAAATCAGGATGCCGGCCGGAAGAAGGTCAATCGTTTCCTTGATCGAAGAATCCGTCAGATGAGTATAGATGAACCGGTGGCAATTCAGAAATGCGGCAAAAAGATATCCCATCATCAGGATCTCATAAACCAGATAAAAACCCCATGGCAAACCCTCGAATGCCCTGACCATAAAGAAAGTCTCTTTGCCAAACCTGTAAGAAATATCGGACAACATGGCAAGGATGAACCACCCCAGAGAAAAGAAGGCTGTCATCACGATCCAGAACTTTTGGGGACGATGAAGCCGGACAGTCAGAATCAATAAATACAGCTGCCCTGTCAGATAGATCAGCAGTATGATCTGCAGCAGATGATGAAGTTTGCTTCCCAGTAGATCAGCGACAGGTATCATCGGATCACCTCCCCGATCAACCGGACGAACAAAAGTCCTTCCTCTCGCTTGATTTCTACCGGCACTCTGGCTTCCGCGATCTGGATCGTTTCATCCAGATCACAGGTAAGACGAATCCCAATGGGAGATAGCGTGATCATCAGCTGGGTGATCCTACCGATCAGACCGTCCAGTGCCATTGAAAACGTATCATAAAGCCGAAGTGCCATAAAACTGCTGATCCGGTTGCCGCCATGAGCCTCCAGACTCACTTCGATTCCCAGATAATTCAGATACTTACCATATTCTTCCAGTGCGAGATACAGTTCTCTTAAGTCAATTTCACTCTCTTCGGCAGCCATCAGAGTCAGGTTGGATTTTCGCTTTACAAATGCATGTTCAACAGCTAGATACGCGATTTTTTCCCTGAACTTAGGATCATCCGGACTAAGTTCGTTCAGCTGATCCCTGATTTTCTGCTGATCCGGAAGCAGCTCTTCCGCGACGATCCCATAGATGCGGTTTCGAAGTTCGATTCGGTCCTGTTTTTCCCGCAGCCGCTGCTCCGCTTCGATCAGATCATTCTCTGTCTCAAGCGTTTCATGCATTTCTTCCAGTTGATGATTGAGACGATTGATCTCACCAACATCTTCGATCCAGAAGGCATATCCCGCCTGGATCTTTCGACCCATCAGACGAATATCCGGCTGTGGATAGACCGGTGCCGATAAAGCATTCTTAAGTTGATCGCGGGTGATCAAATAGTGCCAGGCTGCCTGATAATACGGAGTAAAAGCCCGGTCCGTGATCAGCGTAGGCAGCTCCATATCTTCGAAAAAGACTTTATACTGTGAGTTAAACGGGAATAATCTGAGCCTGATACAGTTCTCCCAGATCGCCAACATTCCGAATACGTGCACTTCATAGAACTGAAACATCTGCGGATAGTGATAACGTTCGGTATACGGCAGAGAAAGATGTAAAAAGGCATACAGAAGAGGCAGTATGATCACTGAACTGATCGCCCGCCAGGAATGCGTCGCCAGCGCTCTTTTCAGCGTGATCAGCAGTCCGTACAGATAGAGAGATGTAATACCGGCATAGATCAGATAGATGCCGAAGCCATAGGTATAATCGTCTGTATAGGAAGTAAGTATTTCTCCGACCGGTTTCCAGACCCATCTTGTCAGATCATTGGTAAAGACCAGCAGTGCCATCAGGATCAGAATGAGACAAAGGATCGGCTGATGGAGTTTTTTCCGGCGGTCAGAGGCAGTTTCACTGGCTGTTAAAGCAAACATACCCGGAATCAGAATGATCGGCAGATAGCTGGCATACCAAAGAATCCGGTCTACAATAACCGAATCACAATACCGATATTTGATTGTTCGGATCAGAAGCATCATCAGCATGCAGCCTGCAGCAATCAGGGTATAAGTCCTTTCTCTGGTGGGAAGAAGCCGGTATCGGACTGAAATCGTCCAGAACATGACCAGGCCCAGATAAATCATAGTAATCAAACAGAATAAAAGCGTTGGAAGAAAAGGAATAGCTTCGATATCCTCCAATGTATGAAGGATCCCGGCCAGAAGGAAGATACAGACAAAGATGGTCGTATTTCGGACCAGTTTTGCTTCACGTTGATTCATCTTCTTCCTCCTTTCTGCCAACACCTGATGCCATGATCATAAAGGTATCATAACATAAAAAAAAGGGGCAAACAATTGCCCCTTTTGGTGATATTATTTTATGCTTCAAACTTAACAGTTTCACCGGTCTCGTAGGATTTGAAGCAGGCTTCCATAACGCGAAGAACACGAAGCGCATGCTCCTGGGTGATGATCTGTTTGGCTTTTCCGTTGCAGACATTAGCGAAGTTCGCATACAGAGTGTTGTGATCAAACTCGAAACGAGGCAGCGGCAGCACTTCCACGGAGTTTCCATGCGTACGAGGTGCCATTGTCTTGGTCAGACCAGCGCCGGCCAGGATCGGTGTCGTATCCTTTTCATCCCAGCTCTTCAGACGAACCATACGGCCTTCCATCTTCCAGTTCAGGATCTCAGCAGAACCCATATCGCCATAGACACACCACAGCGGTTCATTGACGAAGTGGCAGGTTCCAACTTCAAGATTGACTCTCAGGCCGCTTTCAAAGGTCAGTGTGACCTGCAGGCCGTCATCACATTCCGGATTGGTGATATAGGAAAGATCACAGTAGATCTTGGTGATCTTTTCAGGCATCATTGCAACAATACGATCAATGATATGTACGCCCCAGTCCATCATCATACCGCCGCCGTAAGCTTTCACACCGCGCCAGTCACCGGGGATTCCGCGGGAACCCATGACCCGGCATTTGATATTGAAGACGTTGCCGAGGAGCTTCTCTTCATAGATCTTTTTCACAATCAGGAAATCCTCGTCCCACTCACGGTTCTGACGGGGATAGAAAACCATACCGGTCTCTTTGGATACTTCCATGACTTCCAGAAGTTCATCCGAGTTCAGCATAACCGGTTTCTCACAAAGGACATGCTTTCCTGCCCTCATAGCCTGAATGGCTTCTTCTTTATGCAGATGGTTCGGCGTAGCAATCAGGATCGCATCAACAGCAGGATCATCCAGCATAGTCTGATAATCCGGATAAACTTTCATTCCACGCTCTTTAGCCCATTCCTGACGAGCCGGATCGATATCCACAATACCAGCCAGTTCCAGAAGCTTGGAGATGTCCGTGGTTGCCGGAGAATCAAACCCGGGAACCTGTGCGTTATTGCCATTCCAAATTGCATTACCGGTACCGCTTTGTATCGCGATGGCATGTCCTCCGCCCATACCGCCGCAGCCGACGATACCAATCCGTACTATTTTCTGATTTTCCATGATATTTCCCTTTCATAAAAGCAGTAATGGTTTCCTGCTGAACTTTTTAAAGATGTTTTAAAAACATTCCTTTTCGAATCATAACGTAAATCCGCCAAAAAGTCAAGTCCCATTCCTCACTTTTGTGAAACGCTGTCATCTACTATGTTCTACCAGAAAACTCATCGCAATACAGGCATGCATGGCCGCACCCACTTCGATTCCTTCTTCTTTCGGGAGAAAATGATCCGAATGAAGTGGATAGGGGCTTTCAGCGCCAATGTGATAGAAGCATCCGGCTCCGCATTTCTCTACAAAGAACCCAAAATCTTCAGAAATCATCTTGGGTTCCTGAAGAAGAACGACATTTTCTTTTCCAAACAGAGAGACAGCTGTATGCTCACACAAGGCAGTCTCCGGATCCGTGTTGACGATTCCACTGCCAGGCTGTTTCAAAATCAGTTCGATCCGGGTCCCCATCTCATCGGAGATACCATACAGTTTTTCTCTCAGCGCACTTAAAAGCTTTTCACGGCTGTCGCGGCCAAGGGTTCGGATAATCCCGTGAAATTCAGCATGATCCGCTACGATATTGCGAACCGTCCCTGCCTGAATCGCGCCGATACTGACTGCGCTCTTCTCCGGCAGCAGGATCTTTGGCAGATCCAGAAGTTCCGGAATCATTTTGCAGGCTGCTTCGATCGCATCGATGCCCAGTTCCCTGGTCGCGCCATGAGCGCTCTTCCCATGAATAAAAACGTCCATGGAATCGGAAGCAGCATAGAATTTACCATAACGGATCCCGATCTGACCAGCCGGAATCGCAGGATCCACATGAGCACCAAAAACAGCACTCACGTTTTCCATGCAACCTTCCTGAATCATTCGCTGAGCTCCTCCATCTCCTTCTTCATCCGGCTGGAAGAAGAAACGAACGTTGCCAGGCAGTTCATCCCGATGGGCAGCCAGCAACTTGGCAGCTCCCAGAAGTGCTGTCGTATGAACATCATGCCCACAGGCATGCATCATTCCCGGTACTCTCGAAGCAAAATCACATCCGGTATGCTCTGTCACCGGCAGGGCGTCCATATCCGCCCTCAGCGCCACAACAGGTCCCTCTTTTTTCCCTATAAGCTCTCCGACGATGCCGGTCCCTGCAAGATGTTTCGTTTCGATACCCAATGAATTCAGATAATTTTCTACCAGTGAAGATGTCTTGAATTCACGATTGCCGATCTCCGGATTACGATGGATCTCTTTTCTGATCTCCCGGAGTTCTTCTCCGATCCCGGCTGCTTCTTTCTTCCAATCAATCTGATTCATAACTGCTCCTGAAATGTTTGATCGATATCGAATGTTGCAAACAGATCTTCCAGACTTTCCGGTCTTCGGATCTGACAGATTGTTTTATCCGGCCTCAACAGATACTCACCGCATCTGAGTCTTCCGTTATAATTATACCCCATAGATCTGCCATGGGCGCCGGAATCCCCGATCACTAAAAGATCTCCGATCTCTGTCTTCGGAAGTTTCCGATCGATCGCAAATTTATCATTATTCTCGCAGAGCTGTCCAACGACATCCACGATCTGATCATCTTCACCGGTTTCCTTGCCCAGTACCCGGATCTCGTGATAGGCTCCATACATAGCCGGCCGCATCATATCACAGGCTGAAGCATCGACTCCGACATATTCCTTATAGATATGTTTATGTCCAACGACTTTGGTGAGAAGATATCCATACGGTCCAGTGATAAATCGTCCCATCTCGGTAAACAGAGAAACCTCAATCCCGGCACTTTTCAGGATCCGGTCGTAGACTTCATGAACCATTTCCCCGATCCGTTCGATATCTACCGGTTCTTCCTCCGGCCTATACGGGATTCCGATCCCGCCTGATAAATCGATAAAGGAAATCGTGATGCCGGTCTTCTCGCGAATCTCTACAGCCAGGGGAAACAATTCTTCACAGAGTTTGGGATAATACGTCTCATCCAGTGAACAGCTCTGCAGCATCGCATGAAGTCCGAACTTTTTGACGCCCAAATCTTTTAACTTCCGATATGCATCAAAAAGCTGCTCCTTCATCATCCCGTACTTGGAATCGTACAGATGACCCATGATATCACTGCTTATGTCAAATCGACCCGGATTATAACGACAGCAGATCGTCTCCGGGAATGACAGTTCTGTCCCCTCGAGCGCCTGTTTCAGGTTATCTACCTGTGTCAGATCATCCAGATTGATGATAGCTCCGAGTTTCACGGCATGAACGTATTCCTCAGGCGCTGTCTCATTCGATGAGAAAACGATCCTCTCACCCAGAATGCCCGACCGGCGGCTCAGTTCCAGTTCGGTGACGGATGCACAGTCTGTTCCGCAGCCCAGACTTTCCAGAAGCCGAAGGATGCCGGGAACAGGCGCTGCTTTGACTGCAAAGCATTCCTGAAATCCCGGATTCCATGAAAAAGCCTGTTTGACTTTTCCCACACATTCGCGAAGTCCCTGCTCATCATAGATCAGCATCGGCGTGGGGTATTTTTGCGTAAAGTTCATGGCTTCTTCAGCTGTAAACGGCAACTGCTTCCTCATAGCGTTCTCAGTGCCTCTTCCAACGCAGTCTTCTGACTGGTTCCTTCATCTTTAACCTTGATGATCCTGGCAGGACATCCGGCCACGACCACATTCTCCGGTACGTCTTCGATCACAATCGCACCGGCAGCAACAACGGAACCCTTTCCAACATGCACTCCCTCGATCACGACCGCATTGGCTCCGACCAGTACG
>JAFOIR010000263.1 GCA_017420625.1 Bacillota bacterium | reverse complement strand
GGGCGCTATCTCTGGCCGGAAACGGAAATGCAGATCAAAATGCACAAGGAGAAAAGCCGCCGCGTGGTGGAAATCACGGTTCCCATGGGGAAGAACGTGATTCTCCGGAGCGAATCCTCAGCAGATGACAACCTTTTCCTGGCGATCGACACGGCACTGGCCAAGATGGAGCGCCAGATCCGCAAACACAGGACGAAGCTGGGCAAGAACCTGAGGGAAGAGATTCCGGATGTGCCGGAATATATTGAGGAAGATCTGGCGGAGGAGGAAGAACGGAAGATCGTCAAACGGAAGACCTTCCCGGTCCGGCCCATGAGCGTTGAGGACGCCATGATCGAAATGGAACTGCTGGGACACAACTTCTTCGCGTTTGTAAATATTGATACGGAGCAGACCAACGTTCTGTATCTGAGAAAGGACGGAGACCTCGGCCTCCTTGAGCCGGAGGTATAATCACCGACCAAAGCGTTCGGATTGCAAATCAGGAAAAGGCCGTACTGTTTCCCCCCGAACACGCATCCAGAGAGATGAACCGTGAAACAAGGCGCGTTTAGCGTACACCAACAGACGATCTGCCGAAAGAACCTGAGATCCGAACGAACAACCAGCCCCGGGGCCGCGCGGTGCGGCCCCATTTTTTTGCGGGTTTCTTGAATAACCGGGTCATCTCTGCTATAATGCCCCTGTTGTGTGCAAAGGGGGCTTTGGGAAGTGCGCTGCAGCTGCAAGGAATGCGGAACCTATATGATCCAGGCGGAAAGCGATCGTCTCGGATGCGTCTGCCCGGACTGCGGCTATCGCTGCAATGACTGCCTCGGAACGGATACGGTGGTCAGCCGGGACCGGCTGAAGGACCTGGCCTTCGATCCGCGGTTTTCCCCGGAAAACCTGGCGGCTTCCTTTGAACAGGATAACGATGAAGAATGGTTTGAAGACGGAGGATTTGAAAGATGAACTGGTTTCTGGATGTGCTGCGCGGGGCGGTCATCGGACTGGCCAACGTGATTCCGGGCGTTTCCGGCGGCACCATGATGGTTTCCATGGGGATCTACGACAAGCTGATTTACTGCATCAACAACCTGTTCAGGAAATTCAAGGAGTGCTTCAAAATCCTCCTGCCTTACCTGGTGGGCATGGTGGGCGCGATTATCATCGGCGCCTTCGCGCTGAAGGCCGCCTTCAAGAACTATCCGCTGCCGACCAACGCGCTGTTCATCGGCCTGATTCTGGGCAGCGTTCCCTTCATCCTGAAGGAAATGAAGGGCGAGAAGATCGGCTGGCAGGGCGCGGTGGCCTTTGTGCTGCTGTTCGCGCTGGTCGTGTTCCTGAAGGCGATCGAAGCGGAAAACGTGACGAAGATCAGCCTGAACGTGGGCACGGTGCTGCTGATGGTGCTGCTGGGCGCGATCTGCTCCGCTGCTATGGTGATTCCCGGCGTCAGCGGCAGTATGATTCTGAAAACCCTGGGCTACTATGAGCCCGTCGTGACCGAGGCGATTCCGGCCTGCGTGAAGGGCCTGACCCACGGGGATTTCGGCGCCTTCTTCAGCAACCTCGGCATCCTGCTGCCTTTCCTGATCGGCATCGTGGCCGGCATCTTCGGCATCGCCAAGCTGATCGATATCCTGATGAAGAAATGGAAGGGGAGGACCTATTGCGGCATCCTGGGCATGGTGCTGGCTTCCCCGGTGGTCATCCTGATGGATACCTCGATCTATGAAGGCTTCAACTGGATCATCTGCGTCGTGTCCGTTGTTGCCCTGGCGCTCGGATGCTTCATCGCCTTCAAGCTGGGCGGCGATCCGGAACCGGTGAAGGAATAACGGCGAAGGCCCTGAAAACACGGGAAAAATTGCAGTCTGCGAAGGCGGGCTGCTATTTTTTCAAAATGCAAAAAAAATGATTGACAAACGGCGAAATATTGTGTATATTAACTAAGTCGCCTGCGGGAACGACCGCGGGAAGGATGCACCGGGGTGTAGCGCAGTCTGGTAGCGCACGTGCTTTGGGAGCATGGGGCCGGGGGTTCGAATCCCTTCACCCCGACTCAAACTTACCCTGTACGTGGCTCCGTGGTCAAGAGGCCTAAGACACCGCCCTTTCACGGCGGCTACCCGGGTTCGAATCCCGGCGGAGTCACTTTTTCTTCCTTTCCGATATGGGCCTTTAGCTCAGTTGGTCAGAGCGGCCGGCTCATAACCGGTTGGTCCGGGGTTCAAGTCCCTGAAGGCCCACAGCCTTTTTGGCCCGGTAGCTCAGTTGGTTAGAGCGCCAGCCTGTCACGCTGGAGGTCGAGGGTTCGAGCCCCTTCCGGGTCGCCACTTTCCTGATCGGATCCGCCGGCTGTGTTGGGAAGAGCTTCGTGCTGGCGTAGCTCAATTGGCAGAGCAGCTGATTTGTAATCAGCAGGTTGCGGGTTCGAGTCCCATCGCCAGCTCCACCCTTTGGGTCAAGAGGGACATCATATGGGTAGGTTCCCGAGTGGCCAAAGGGAGCAGACTGTAAATCTGCCGCTATTAGCTTCGGTGGTTCGAATCCACCCCTGCCCACCATACTTGCGGGAATGGCGGAATTGGCAGACGCGCATGATTCAGGTTCATGTGTACGTACGTACTTGCAGGTTCAAGTCCTGTTTCCCGCACAGACCGGAAGTTGTTGTAAATC
>JAFOIR010000262.1 GCA_017420625.1 Bacillota bacterium | reverse complement strand
TAATTTGGCATTTTTATTGGCAATGAATCCGGTATCAAAGGAAGCATTATGTGCAACCAGTACACTGTCCCCGACCCACATCAGAAATTCCGGCAGGATCTTACCGATATTGCCCTGTCCTCTGACATCGTCATCGGTGATTGAGGTCAGCCTGGTGATATGCTCCGGAATCGGTCTTTCCGGATCCACAAAGTGACTGAACCGGTCAATGATCTTTTCGTTCTGAACCTTGACCGCACCTATTTCAATAATACTGTCTGTTTCTTTGTTAAATCCGGTCGTCTCAATATCAAATACAACGTAGGTATCCTGAAAGTCCTGACCGTGATCGTTGATAACAGCCTTTCTGGTATCATCGACGATATAGGCTTCGACTCCGTAAATGACTTTGATATCGACCTTCTTCGCAGCGTCCATTGCTTCCGGGAATCCCTGCACGACGCCATGATCAGTGATGGCGACGGCTTTATGTCCCCAACGGAAAGCCTGCATAACCAGATCTTTGGGGCTGGAAACGGCATCCATTTCTGAGATCTTGGTATGCATATGGAGTTCGACACGTTTTCTCTCCGCAGTATCCTTTCTTTCGGGTTTGAGAGGGTCGGAAGAAGGTGCGATCGACTCCGCTTCCATCTGAAATTCCTGAGAGAACTGATCTTCAAACACAACTTTGCCAAGAACACGGATCTGCTTGCCTTTTTTCAGAAGTCCGGCTTTTTTGTCCAGTTCTTCATTGTCAAAATAAGCTTTTATGGAGATGGCGTCGGTATAATCCGTAATATCGATGGTCATCAGTGTACGATCGTTTTTCAGCTCCCTGGCCTCTGTGGTGATGATATCTCCCTGGAGGATCGTTTTGCCGATCTGTTCATTCTCGATATAATGCTGCGAGAGGACCGAATGGATTTCTCGTCTGTTTCCTTCGAAAGGATGTCCGAGGATCATAGCCTCTGCCGCTGCCTTCTTCTCTTCATCGATCTTAAGTGGTTCAGCACACAGAGTGATATGATTGACAGTCAGGACCAGATCCTGCAGGTAGCTGTCCATCTGCAGGGATCCTTTACAAAGAATCGTTGCTCCTTTGACAAGCGCGTTTTCCAGTTTTGCATGCCAGGTCTTCATCACAACAAAAGCCTTGACATTGACTGTCTGAATATAATTTGTGATCCGGAGGCTGACGATGCCTTTCCCACCGGAAATTTCCCGGATACTGACAGAACTGATGATGCCGCGGGTTGTCACCTGCCTTCTTTCTACATCACAAGAAGACAGGGGAATCTCATCCTTTGTCTGGATCGGTTTTCCTGTCAATACATGATTGGTTTTCTTTTTGCTCTTTTCAGAGGATTCCGTTTCTTCCGTTTCGGTTTCCTCTTTTATTTCCTCTGTGGGTTTTTCTTCAATCGATGGAGCTGCCGGAACAGCAACCGGTTCTGCAACATCCTGCTCTGCTTTTTGTGGTTCAGGTGTCCGGATCTTTTCCTCTGTGACAGGTCTCTCGCTTTTCTCCCCCTGAAGAATCTGAACCGTTTCCGGTCCGCCGATCGACGCGATGATTTTTCCGATCTGCTGGTCTGCACCTTTTGTCTCTATCAGCCGGATCAGTGCTTCGGACGCATAGATCGTCGTCTTGTCCTTCTCAAAAGCAAAACTGCCTGATGACAGCACTGAAGCAAGTCCCGGCATCTGTTTTTTCATTTCCTGAAGGATTCGTTCCGCCTTTTTTTCATCGGATAAATGAAAATACCGGTCGGATAGTTCTTTCTGAGACGGTGCAATTTTAAGACGTATCTCCGCCTGTCCCTGTATGGCAATATCCAGAGATGCAATCAGGTATTCCTTTTCTTCCTGCCGAAGTTCTCCTGGAGGCAGGATCCAGATCTCCATCAATTTCTTTTCAATCGAGATTTCGATTTTTGTAACGTAGATCTGCTCAGCGATCGTCAGGATCTGCTCGTCAAAAGCACCCGGAAACACTTCCGGAAGCGTTTTAATGCTCTCGTTCATATCGTTCAGCTTCTTCGATCAGGGCCTCAAGAAGTTCCTGTTCCGGAACTTTTCTTATGATCTGCCCCTTCCGAATCAATAATCCTTCTCCTTTTCCGCCGCAGATGCCAAAGTCAGCGTCTTTTGCTTCTCCAGGTCCGTTGACCACACAGCCCATCACAGCGACTTTCATCGGTTTCTTAAATTGTTTCATCACCTCGGAAACTTTGGCTGCGAGTGTGATCAGGTCGATTTGTGTCCGTCCGCACGTCGGGCAGGAAATGATCTCCGGTCCGAATTTACGAATATCCAGAAAACTCAGAATCTTTTGTGCTGCTTCAACTTCCAGTACCGGATCTCCTGTCAGAGAAACCCGTATCGTATCGCCGATACCTTCTGACAAAAGCTGTCCAAGCGCCAGGGCAGATTTGATCATTCCATCTGTCCCTCCGCCTGCCTCAGTCAGACCAACATGAAGCGGATAGGGACATTCTTTGGCAAACTCACGAAAACTCTCCACGCAAAGACTTACATTGGAGGCTTTGATGGCGACAACGATATCTTCAAATCCGGTTTCCTCCAGAATCTGAACGCTTCGTTTGGCACTCTCGGAAAGAGCTTTGGCACTCCTTCCATATTTCTCTTCCATTTCCTTTTCCAGAGAACCGGCATTGACACCGACCCGGATCGGGACATGATGCTCCTTACAGCACTCCGTCACCTTTCTGAGTCGATCTTCTCCGCCAATATTCCCCGGGTTGATACGGATTTTATCAGCTCCGTTTCTGACCGCTTCAATTGCCAGTCGGTAATCAAAATGAATATCCGCAACGAGCGGAATATGAATTCTTTTTTTGATCTGAGAGATGGCCTCGGCACTCTCCTGGTCCGGTACAGTTGAGCGAATGATTTCACATCCTGCCTCCTCCAGTCGGAGGATCTGTGAAACCGTCGCATCCACATCAGCTGTTTTTGTATTGGTCATGGACTGGATCGCAATAGGATGTCCCGAGCCAATGGGAACATTTCCGATCCAGATCTCTTTGGTTTCTCTTCTTTGCAAGGTACGCCTCTTTTCTTATCGGATCAGCCGCAGAATATCATTAAAGGCTACGGCGATCATCAGCCCGAACAAAAGGACAAATCCTACGATATAGATTGCGTTTTCGATCTTTGGATTCATGGGTTTCTTTCGGATCTTTTCAACCAGCAGAAAGATCAGCCGGCTTCCGTCAAGTCCCGGAATCGGGAAAAGATTCAGAATACCCAGGTTGGCACTGATCAGAATGATAATGCTGCCGATACTGGCCAGAACGGTCATAAAACCATATCGGGCGGCTTCCTGATAGGTCTCACCTACAACAGAAACCATACCGATCGGACCCGTCAGCGCATCAATTCCGACTTTACCTGTCAAAAGCATTCCCAATGAACGGATCGTTATCTCAATTTCATAACCGGTGTACCAGAAACTCTCCGCAATCGTTTCAAAGAAAGCCGGGAAGAACCCTCTTACAGCTGATTCTTCTGCGATACTGCCTCTTGCACTGACAGAAAAGCCCATCCGGTAACGATTCAGTTCTTCATCATACTTAAGCGGGAATTGAAGAGTCCGTTTTTCACCCTCTGCGTTTTTAACGACGAGGGTTACTTCCTCTCCTTCCTGATAATTCATCAGAAGAAAACTGATTTTTCCAAAGACATGGATCCTTTCTCCATTCAGTCCGATTACCGTATCACCAGGAACCAATCCCTGCTCATAGGCCGGATAATCCATATCCACGGTCTCGATCTCGCGGCTGGTATAACCGAGCGCCAGATTAAAAACAAGGAGCAGAACAAAGGCCAGAATAAAGTTCATAACCGGGCCTGCTGCAACAACCAGTGCACGTTTCCAGATAGCTGCTCCGTTAAAGGAATCAGGATCCGGTTTTTCATCCGGATGATCCGGATCCGGCTCCTCTCCCTTCATTCGGCAGAAACCGCCGATCGGAAAAAGACGGAGGCTTACCTCCAGTCCTTTTTTTGTCTTGCGGTGCAGCAGAACCGGTCCCATTCCGATGGAAAACTCTTCTACAAAGATCCCGCATTTTCTGGCCATCAGAAAATGGCCGCCTTCGTGGATCACCACGATCAGTGTAAACACCAATATTGTCAGTACAATACTCATAAAATATCCTTACAGTACTCTCTCACCCGTTCCGGCATACGGATGACCTCTTCAATTTCATAGTACGGACCAGAAACACTCTCTTTCGCCAGCTGGTTCATTGCATATTCAACTGTCCGAAAGATATCTGTAAAACTGATCTTTCCCTGGCGGAACTGCTCTACTGCCAGTTCATCTGCTGCTGTATAACATGCCGGAAACAGCCCATCCATCTGCATGCTTTCCCTGGCCATTCGAATGGAAGGAAAAACTGTTTCATCGATCGCTTCAAAAGTCAGAGGACCGACCTTCGCAAAGTTCAAAGGCTCCATTAATGCTCGTCCTCTTTCCGGATACATCAGCATCACTTCGATAGGAAGACGCATATCGACCGGTCCCAGCTGAGCCAGAACGGATCCGTCTTTCATCTCAATCATGGAATGAATGATGCTCTGTGGATGGACAATGGGACAGACGTTTTCCGGTTCCATCCCATAAAGCCATTTGGATTCGATCATCTCGATTCCTTTATTCATGAGAGTAGCCGAATCGATCGTGATCTTGGCTCCCATCGCCCAATTGGGATGTTTGAGTGCCTGCTGAAGCGTAACTGACTGCAGCTGCTTTTTTGTATAGCCACGGAAAGGTCCGCCGGAAGCAGTCAGCCAGATTTTTCTGACATCCTTTCTATGAACTCCTTCCATGCACTGGAAGATCGCACCATGCTCTGAATCTACCGGAAGAATCTTAACGTTGTTCTCCTTGGCAAGCTTCATGATATATCGTCCGGAGCATGCCAATGTTTCTTTGTTGGCCAGTGCGATGTCCTTATGTGCTTTGATCGCCTCAACAGTCGGAACAATGCCGATCATGCCGACAAGAGAGGTTACGATCAGATCTGCTTCTGGCATAACAGCAAGCTCTGTCAATCCGGACATTCCGACCGTCCAGCGGCAGGAACAGACAGACGAAGACAAAGAAGCCAATGCCTCTTTCACGGCTGCCAGATTCTTTTCATCATAGACACAAACGACGGAAGGATCGAACTCAAGAATTTGCTCAGCCAGCAGTTTGGGTTGATTGCCGTATGCTGCCAGTGCGACAAGTTCCAGATGCTCCTTTTCTTTTCGGATGACATCGAGACTTTGCGTTCCGATCGAACCGGTGCTCCCCAGAACAACGATCCTTTTTCTCATAGGATTACCTCGAAAAGCTCCAGAACAAATACCACGATAGGTGCAACAAAAAGCATGGAATCAAAACGGTCCAGGATTCCGCCGTGTCCGGGAATCAGATTGCTGTAGTCTTTGATCCGCATCACGCGTTTGATCGAGGACGCGAAAAGGTCTCCGCCAATTGACGCCAGAGAACCCATAAAGCCAATCAGCAGAGAAAGCTTGAGCATAACACCGCTTTCCACTTCGACTGTCCGGGCAATGATGAGTCCATATAACGTACACAGGATTACCGATCCCAGCACTCCGCCTACCGCACCTTCAATTGTTTTTTTCGGGCTGAGGCGAGGGCTTAACTTGTGCTTTCCAAATACCATTCCGGTAAAATAGGCCAGTGTATCACTGCCCCAGGCTGCTGCGACAACATACCAGACATAGAACTGTCCGTTATCTGCATCTCTTAGTATATACAGGAACGAAAACAGAATGGGAATATACAGGACAGCAAAAGCAGTCGCTGCTCCATCTGCAAATTTTCTCTTCGGGTACATCGTAACGCACAAAACCATCAGAACCATCACCAGACAGGTAAAGTAATAAAGCGTGATATGTCCGTTCCAGATCTGTCGTTTGGCAAAAAACAGAAGAATATACCAGACAATGGCAGCCACCATACTGGTATATACAAAGGGACGGTACAGCACCTGTTTGATTCCGTCCGGCTGTGGGGTGGGTTTGGAAAGCGCTGATCCCAGTTCAAACAAACCGCCCAGGCTAAGCAGCAGGAGCGCCGCCAGAAGAACATTTCCACCCAACACCAGAATGGCTGTAAGCAGAATGATCAGTACGATTCCACTGATGACTCTTGTCTTCATTCTTCTTTCCTCCCGCCAAATCTTCTCTGCCTCTTTCCAAAGCTTTCAATCGCTTTATTAAGTTCGTTCTCATCGAATTCCGGCCAGTAACAATCAGTAAAATACAGTTCTGAATAGGCTATCTGCCAAAGAAGGAAATTACTGATCCTTTCCTCACCGGATGTACGGATCAAAAGATCCGGATCCGGAATATCTGCTGTATCCAGATAAGCGGAAATCGTATCTTCCTTTATCTGATCGCCGGACAGTCCATCTTTGCTCATTTTCTGAAAAGCACGAACAAGCTCATCTCTGCCTCCGTAATTGAGCGCGATCGTTAAGTTGAGGTTCTTCATTTCTTTCGTATCTTCTTCCATCTCACGGATCAGTTGCTGAAGATCCTCGCTTAACCTGGATAAATCACCGATCACGCGGATACGGATACCCTTGCGCAGTGCATCGATCTTATTTTTTGTCAGATAACGTTTCAGAAGTGCCATCAGATATGACACTTCTTCTGAAGAACGTTTCCAGTTTTCAGTAGAAAAAGCATAAACTGTCAGATATGGAATACCTCGTGCAATCAGTAAATCTCCGACTTTCTCTACATTGTCGGCGCCTGCCTTGTGGCCTTGCTGGCGCAGCAAGCCATATTTTTCCGCATACCTCCCATTCCCGTCAAGAATGATGGCGATATGGCGGGGCATTTTTTCTGTATTCATTTGAACCACCGTCTCACACATTTTTACTGATGGATGAAATGCCCCGATCCTTCTCCTGAAGGGGTCCAGGCGGAAGGACCGGGGCATGCCTGATCCGGTCTGATCAGTATCAGACAGCCATGACTTCCTTTGTCTTGGCGTCGACCATCTGATCTACTTTCTTAATATAATCGTCAGTCAGTTTCTGAAGTTTTTCTTCCAGATCTTTCTGATCATCTTCAGTAATGATACTTTCTTTCTTTTCTTTCTTGATCAGTTCCATGACATCACGGCGAATATTGCGAAGTGCGACTTTGGCACCTTCTCCGCGTTTTCTGACGTCTTTGCTGGTCTCTTTACGTTTTTCCTCTGTCAGTTCAGGGAAAACCAGACGAATGACTTTTCCGTCGTTATTGGGATGGATACCCAGATCGGAAACCATGATCGCCTTTTCGACCGTTTTCAGCATATTGGATTCCCATGGCTGGATGACGATCATTCTCGGTTCGGGTACACTGACATTACCGACCTGCTGAATAGGAGTCGGTGTCCCATAATAATCCACCATGATTCGATCCAGAACATGTGGGTTGGCACGTCCGACACGGATCGTATTGTATTCGCTTTCGAGATTGGCAATCGCCTTCTCCATTCTGACTTTGCAGTCCTCGATCTCCTGTTGTTTTACCATGATTAATCCTCCTTATCTATCAGATAATATCTGTGCCGATCTTTTCGCCTTTAATTGCTCTGCAGATGCTGCCTTCTTCGGAAAGTGCAAACAGTTTGCAGGGCATATGATTATCCATAAGGAATGCTGCCGCTGTCAGATCAATGACCCGAAGAGTTTTGGCAAGCATCTCCTGATAGGTCAGACTCTCGAACTTCTTTGCATTCGGATTAAGGTTCGGATCTGAATCGTATACCCCATCCACATTCTTGGCCATCAGGATGAGATCTGCTTCTATTTCAACAGCACGAAGCGCAACTCCCATATCCGTTGAGAAGAAAGGATGTCCGGTGCCGCCTGCAAAGAAAACGATTTTCCCTTCTTTCAGATCTCTCAATGCCTTATCCTTATTGAAAACTTCGGTATAAAGACCGATCGGATAAGGTGTATAAACAGATGTCTCCATTCCTTCGCCTCGGAAGACTTCCGAAACATACAGACAGTTCATGACAGTTGCCAGCATCCCGATCTGGTCAGCTTTGACCCGATCGATCCCTTCACTGCTGCGTCCTCTCCAGAAATTGCCTCCGCCGATCACGATACCGATCTGGCATCCGAGTGCTTTTGCTTCCTTTACCTGAGCTGCCACTTTTTTTGCTTCGGCAAGATTCAGGCTGAAGCCTTGTTCTCCCGACAGCGCTTCTCCGCTCAGTTTCAGTATGATCCTTTGTATCATCGTAAAGAACCCTTTCCTTCAGGATAGAATTGGTCTCCTGATATCATATCATACTCTGCCTGGAATTTCAATCTTTCATCTTTCAAACTCTCGCATTGGTGGAGCCGAATCCCCCATCCCTTTTTGCGTGTGTATTGCTTAACGAATCACGGTCCGGGATATACAGTTCAAAAATCCCCTGACAGAAACCTTGTCCTCTTTCTATAGCGAAAGGCTTGCTGCCTTCATTCCGGATTTTGATAAAAATGCATCCATCGTTCTGAGTATTTCCATAGTAGTCTTCGTCAATGATTCCAATGGTATTCGCGAGGCGCGTATAATACTTGAATCCCAGCCCGGATTTGGGTACGATCGACAGCCGGGTATATCGATGGCAGTGTGCTTTCACTCCTGTCGGGATCCGAATTTCTTCACCCGGTGCGAGCTCAAATGAATACGGTGCAAAAAAATCTGCACCTGCAGATCCTTCTGTTGCAATTCGCGGCAAAAAAACATCTTCTTTCTTCAGTCCGACTTCCTCCAGAACATTCTCCTTTACCGGTTCAAAATAACACTCGGAAGTAAGTTCTTCGATCAGAAGATCCAGCAGTTTTTTTCCTTCCATTTTCCATGCTCCTTCATGTCAGGATTTTATTCATTATAATCCACCAAAAAGAAAAAGGGAAGATGCAACATGCATCTCCCCCTTCAATTCTTTGGAATGATTATTTACCCATCTGTTTGGCAACTTCTGCAGCAAAGTCTTCCTGTTTCTTCTCGATGCCCTCACCGGTCTCGAAACGGACGAAACGATTGACTTTGATCTCAGTGCCGTTTGCCTTGCCGACTGCTGCCAGATACTGACCGACAGTCTTCTCGGTATCAAGGAAGAATTCCTGATCCATCAGGCAAACCTCGGTCAGACGTTTCTTCATCTTACCGATTGCCATCTTTTCCTGAACCTGCTGCGGTTTGTTCGCATTCTTGGGATCCTGTGCGATCTGTCCGAGAATGATCTCATTCTCTTTAGCCATCCACTCAGCCGGAATACGAGCTTCGTCGATGAACAGAGGTGTCAGAGCAGCGATCTGCATCGCAGTGTTCTTAACAGCCTTTTTGATCTCATCATTAACGGTATCGCAGGAAACACTTACCAGAACACCAATTCTTCCGCCGCCATGCAGATAGGAACCGATATAGGAATCGGATTCAACGATCTCAAAACGACGAATCTGAAGGTTCTCATGAATAACAGCAACTTTTTCGACCAGCGCATCACCGACAGTCTTGGAAGGATCTTCGATCCAGGGTTCAGCCTTGAACTCATCCATGTTCTTCGCATTGGTAGCAAGCGCCTGAGCACTGACATTCGCAACGAAATCTTTGAACAGATCATTCTTGGCAACAAAGTCAGTTTCGGAGTTTACTTCAACGATGGAAGCTTTTTTGAAATCATCGGCGACTTTGAAAGCAACCAGACCTTCCGCAGCAATACGGCCAGCCTTCTTGGCAGCCATTGCAAGACCGGCTTTACGAAGAACTTCTACAGCACTCTCGATATTGCCGTCTGTTTCGATCAGGGCTTTTTTGCAGTCCATAATACCTGCGCCGGTCAGATCGCGCAGTTCTTTTACCATCTGTGCGGTTACGTTAGCCATTATTCATTCTCCTCTTCGATTTCGACTACTTCTTCTTCCTCAGCTTCTTCTTCAGCTTCCGGAGCAGGAGCATTCTGCTCGCCCTGGTTTGCTTCAATAACAGCGTCTGCGATCATACCGGCAATCAGTTTGACGGCACGAATGGCATCATCGTTTCCGGGGATGACATAGGTAATCTCTTCAGGATCGCAGTTCGTATCAACGATCGCAACAGTAGGAATACCAAGGATATGGGATTCCTGAACAGCGATCTGTTCCTTGTGCGGGTCAACGATGAAGATCAGATCAGGAAGGCGATCCATCTTGCGGATACCGTCCAGGTTTCTCTGCAGCTTTTCAAGCTCTTTGCGAAGGTTCATGACTTCCTTCTTCGGAAGGGCTTCGAAAACGCCTTCATCTTCCATCTTTTCAAGTTCTTCCATCCGGGCGACACGGCTGCGGATCGTCTTGAAGTTGGTGAGCATTCCACCCAGCCAGCGGCTGTTGACATAGTACATTCCGCAGCGCTCGGCCTCGACCTTCATGGTCTCCTGAGCCTGCTTCTTGGTACCGACAAACAGAACTGTACCGCCATCAGCAACGATATTCTTGACTGCGGCATAAGCCTCGTCTACCTTGCGGCTGGTCTTCTGCAGATCGATAATGTAGATCCCGTTTCTTTCAGTGAAGATATAAGGAGCCATCTTCGGGTTCCATCTTCTGGTCTGGTGACCGAAATGTACACCGGCCTCCAGGAGCTGTTTCATAGAAATCACGCTCATGTTACATTCCTCCATAATTGGTTTTTTTCCTCCTCCGATCCGACAGATGCCGGATACCCCTCGGGGAACCGCCGGCAAAGGGTCGGAGTGTGGACTATTCACAAAATGGTATTCTACCATATTTGCATCATAAAGTAAAGAGATTTTTTGCTTCAGACCAGACGATTCTTCAGTTTGTCGATCGCACTGGAATGAAATGAAAGAACACTGTAATAGTTCATTTGTTTTTTTCTGGCTATCCGGATAAATGACCATCCTTCAAAATAATGATCCCGGATCATATTGCGTTCCAATTGACTGAGATGATCCATTGCTTCATAAAGATTCAGCTGCTCATCTGTGATCTCCATGATGGATGTATCCGGCATTTCTTCCTTCGCACTCAGCGCCTCATTACTGACGATCTCTGTCATCAGGCCCAGTACGATCGGGCTTTCCTCACGGTTCTTTCGAACAGCCCGATGTTTGGAAAGCCATTGATAGCGCATCGCACCATCCAGCATTGCACCGCGGATCCAGTGACAGGCATAGGTAGCAAAGGATCCCTTCTCTTCACAGTAATGATCCACTGCCTTGATCAGCCCGATACATCCTTCCTGATAAACATCTTCTTCTGTCATTCCATCAGGGAATCCGCCCTTGATCCGACTCATGACAAATCCGACCAGCGCTATGTTCTCTTCAATCAAACGTTTTCTTTCTTTTTCATCCACTGTCAGCTCCTCTCGGCTGAAAGTGGGTACAGGTCTTATTCTTCGGTCTCTTCTATCTCTTTCTTATAGCCGCAGCCTTCCTCCAGACAGACCAGTTTTCTGATCCTTCCCTGTTTTTCATACAGGATATGACCGCATTTCGGACAAACTTCACTCGTCGGTTTATCCCAGGACATAAAACTGCAGGTCGGATTGTCTTCACATCCGTAATAGGTTCTGCCTTTACGGCTTCTTCTTACCAGGACGTCTTTCCCGCACAGCGGACATTTGACGCCGATTTTCTCCAGATATGGTTTGGTATTGCGGCACTCCGGAAATCCCGGGCATGCATAAAACTTGCCAAAACGTCCCATCTTCAGAACCATATGCCGTCCGCAGACATCACAGATCTCGTCCGTTACTTCATCCTGAATGGTCACTTTCTCCATCTCTTTTTCGGCATTCACAAGCTGCGGCTCAAAGGTCGCGTAGAATTCACGGATGACGTCTTTCCATGCGCGCTGTCCGTCTTCTACCTGATCCAGTTCACTTTCCATCTGGGCAGTAAAGCCGATATCGTTGATCGACTTGAAATAGTCAGCACTCATTTGATGAACGATCGATCCAAGTTCTGTCACATACAGCGCTTTCTTCTCCTTAGAGACATATCCGCGGCTGATCAGTGTTGTGATTGTCGGTGCATATGTACTGGGCCGTCCAACGCCGTTCTCTTCCATTGCTCTGACCAGAAGCCCTTCTGTATAACGTGCCGGCGGCTGAGTGAAATGCTGTTCCGGGAGAATGCTTTTAACTTCCAGTATATCTCCTTCTTTCATTTCCTTAAAGCCTTTCAGGGTTTCATCTGTTTTCTCTTCGTCCTGATAGACTTTTAAAAAGCCGGGGAAACGAAGAACCGATCCGGATGCTTCCAGACGGATCTGACCTTGACTTGCCTGATTCTCTGCGACAATATGCTGGGTTTCATATTCACAGGGAGCCATCCGGCTGGCCAGGAAGCGGAAATAGATCAGCTGGTACAGACGAAATTGGTCTTTTGAAAGGGAATCTTCGATGCTTTTGGGATCAAGCATCAGGTTTGTCGGACGAATTGCCTCATGTGCATCCTGAATTCTCCTGCCCTTGCCCTGACGGCGAACAGAAGATGCGACATAATCTTCGCCGATTTTTGTCCGGATATATTCTGCTGCCTGCTGCTGCATTTCTTCTGCAATTCGTGTACTGTCCGTACGCAGATAGGTGATCAGACCTGTTTGCCCTAAACCGGCCAGTTCGACACCCTCATACAGCATCTGCGCAATACTCATCGTCTTTTGAGGGGAGAAACCCAGTTTTCTGCTGGCTTCCTGCTGGAGCGTACTGGTCGTAAATGCTTCCGGTGCTTTCCGGCTGCGTTTGCCTGTTCGAATGGACTGGATCTTAAAAGCACCTGCTTTTTCGATTTCTTTACAGATCTTTTGTGTATCAGCCTGATTGGCAAGTTCTGTCTTTTCGCCGCCAACAGCCGACACCTGCATTTTGATCGTGCCGGCATGGGTCTGATTTTCAAGCAGGGTATCAATTGTCCAGAACTCTTTTTGTTCAAAGTCCGCGATATCCTTTTCTCTTTCACTCAGAAGAGAAAGGCAAGCGGCCTGGACGCGTCCGGCGCTGAGACCTTTTTTAATCTTTTTCCAGAGCAGCGGACTCATCTGATAACCAACGATCCTGTCCAGAACACGTCTGGCCTGCTGTGCATCAACCAGATCCTGATCGATCGCTCTTGAGTGCTTCATGGCTTCCCGAACAGCCTGTTTTGTGATTTCATTAAAGGTGATCCGGCTGGCTTTGTCAGGTTCAATTCCGAGCGCAATGGCAAGATGCCAGGAAATAGCTTCTCCTTCACGGTCAGGGTCTGTTGCCAGATAGACCACATCTGCTTTTTTCGCAGCCGTTTTAAGTTCGCTCAGCACATCTCCTTTTCCACGGATCGTAATATAATGGGGTTCAAAATCATTGGCTATATCTACACCCATCTGACTTTTCGGAAGATCTCTGACATGTCCTTCCGAAGCGATGACCTGATAGGTGCTCCCCAGAAATTTCCGGATCGTCTTTGCCTTTGTCGGAGATTCTACGATCACAAGTTTTTTCGCCATACTTTTCCTCAATTCATATCATGGATTACTTTCGATAGATTTTTAGTCCTTCCCTCCGTTCGATCAGTCCGTCCATCTCCAGCATTGTCAGTCCCATCTGAACTTTCTGAGGACTCATTCCGGTAACGGAACACAGTTCCTCTGGTGATGATCCGAAATCATCGATCCTGTCATACAGCCATTTCCATCCGCCGAGCGATTTCTGCTCGACTCTCATTTCTTCGATCGGAATCTGTCTGATCCGGTACTTTTCTGCAATCATATCAACGGAACTCACAATTTCTGCACCATCCGCCAGGAGCCGATGAACTCCAACCGAATTCATCTCAAAAATACTTCCCGGTACGGCGTAGAGATCCTTTCCCTGCTCGATCGCATGCTGGGCAGTATTGACTGCTCCGCTCCTTCCTGCCGCCTGTACAACGACAGTTGCCAGCGAAATCCCGCTGATCAGACGGTTTCTTTCCAGAAAATTCCACTTTTCCGTATGAGTACCCGGGGGATACTCAGAGAAAACAAGTCCGCTCTTTGCTGTACGTTCAAACAGCCATGTATTGGAAGACGGATAGCATTTGTCGAGTCCTCCGGGAAGGAAGGCGATCGTTTCTCCGTTAAGATCCAGGGCTCCTTTATGTGCACAGCTGTCGATTCCTCTAGCCATGCCGCTGACTACCACCAGACCTTCTCTTGCACAGGCCCTGGCAATCTCGTAAGCCGCTTTTTCTCCATAGCTGGAGCTGTTTCTGGTCCCGACGATCGCGATCGAATCTCTGTTTGCTAAAGACAGATTGCCCCGATAGAACAAAGCCTTCGGAGGATCCGCAATATTACGGAGGGTTTCCGGAAAAAAAGTTTCTTCAGAAAAAACCAAACCGATTCCCTTGCGGTCACACTCCTTTCTCAGTGCAGCCAGATAATCAGTTCGGTCCTTTGCATTCAGAAACTTTTGGCCCAGAGACCACAAGTAATCATTTTGTTCTTTTGTAGTAGTCTGTATCATGAAAATCCTTTCTACAGACTCTTAGACCAAAACATTATAAGCGATTTCCATGATCTTGTACAGCCCTTTTTCAAATTTTCAAAAAAAAGTGAAAAAGGGCTGAAAAACTTACGATATTAATAATAGGGGGAACTATATCTTCATTTCAGAAAAGCTGTCCTCTCCCTCGTTTCCCTGGACAGCTGAAGGAGGCGTTTTATGTTTTATCGTATTCACAGTGCTGCAATCAGTGGTCTGACGGGTGTTCTTCTGGAAATCGAATGCTATGTTTCCGGAGGTCTCCCGAACTTTACCGTTGTTGGTATACCGCCGTCACATGGAGCTAATTGCCGCGAAAGGATCCGAAGTGCCCTGAAGAATGCAGGCTTCACTCTGCCGCCGTCCAGAATCACGATCAATATCCGATCCAAGGACCAACTGCTGACTCCTGATACCTCATCTCTATCCGCCCTGGATCTTCCCATCGCTCTTACGATCCTGGCCTGCGAACGGCAGATCCCGACAGATCTTTTGGATCAGGCTGTCTGGCTTGGCGAATTTGGTCTTGACGGCAGTATCAAACCCTTGTACGGCGCGTTATGTATGACGAGGACAGCCAAAAGAGACCTTCCTTCTCTTTCCAGTATCTTCCTTCCTAAGGTCAATGCATCGGAAGCTGCTCTGTTTCCCGGGATCCCGGTTTATGGAATCAGCTCTCTTCAGGAGACTGTTGATCTCATACGCACGCGGAGTCTTCCAAAGCCGGCCGTTCCTGTCCAGAAACGGGAATCGATTCTTATTTCCGGATTTGATCTGATCAAAGGTCAGCAACTGGCCAAGCGGGTCATGACGATATCAGCAGCAGGGATGCATAACATTCTGATGATCGGTCCTCCCGGATGCGGGAAAACCATGCTGGCCCATGAACTGCCCACACTTCTACCGCCGCTGACTTATGAAGAAAAACTGGAACTGACAGAAATCTACAGCAACAGCCAGATGCTTTCAGCAAGCGACGGCATCATCAATGACCGGCCGTTCCGCCAGCCACATCATTCGACTACCTCTATCGCGCTGATCGGAGGCGGAAACATTCCACGACCCGGAGAAATCACGCTCTCTCATCATGGTGTTTTGTTTCTCGATGAGCTGCCGGAGTTCGCCAGAGGCGCTATCGAAAGTATGAGGGAGCCTCTGGAAGAACACAAGGTTCGAATCAGTCGCTTATCCGGAACTTACATTTATCCCGCTGATTTTCTGCTCGCAGCTGCCATGAATCCCTGCCCCTGCGGCCATTATCCCGATCGTGATCTTTGCCACTGCAGTGAAACAAGGATCAAGGCATATTACGAAAAAATCAAAAGTCCTCTTTTTGACAGAATCGATCTGATCGTCACTCTGAAACCGGTTACTTCCGCTGATATTCGCAAAGAGACAGATTTTACCTATAAAAAAGCACTGGAACTTGTCTCAGCTGCTCATCAGGCCCAGGAAAAACGGTTCGGTCGGAAAGGCCACTATAATTCCCGCATGGGTACGGATGAACTGGAAAAGTTCGCAGTGCTGGATGAAGAATGCCGTCTCTTTACGGAACAGGCAATGTCGCGCTATCATCTGTCAATGCGCGGTTATCATAAAATTCTGAAAGTTGCCAGAACCCTGGCGGACATGGAAGGATCAGACAGGATCCGTCTGTCAGATCTTGCGGAAGCACTTCAATACCGAAGCATTCTCTAAGCAGATCTTCAGTGACTGCCAGAAGGTCTCCATTTCATCGGATGATATTTGGCCTCATCATCCTTGAAACCCACCTTTTGATACAGCGGATAGCCATCCTCTGTTGCAAGAAGATCGATCACAGAAAGCTGCATCCTTTCAGCATCCTGAATCAAACCATCCATGATTTTTCGGGCATACCCTTTCCTGCGGAAAGAAGGACGAGTATAGACATTCAGCACAACTCCTGTTTTCCCGTTTGGAAAAGATGGACTCATGGGTTTTTGGACGATGAGCAGAAAGGCACAGGAAACAATGACGTTATCCTCCCGAATCAGATAAACAAAGAGCTCTTTATTCAGCTTTGAGCGGTAATAGTCCGGCAGAGTCTCTCTGATTTTCCGGGCCATATCAAAGTCAAGACTTCCGTTATCCTCCTCAAGATAAGCCAGCCGCAATTCCACGAGTTCATCTGTATCATCAAGCCGAGCCTTTTCGATCTCCATGATTTCCTCCGAAAACATTTAAAAAACAAAATTTCCATTTCTGAAAACCGGAACAACGGTTCCGTCTTTACGGATGCCATCGACCGACAATTCCCGGGTTCCAAACATGAAATCTTCGTGCTGCATCGAATCATTGGCGCCGTGTCCCGCAAGTTCTTCCTTGCTCATTTCGGTGCCTCCCTTGAGATTCTCAGGATACGGACGGCCAAGAGCCAGATGGCAGGCAGCGTTTTCATCGTACAGAGTATTGAAGAACAGAATACCGGATCTGGAAACGGGAGAGTCGTAAGGAACCAGCGCAACCTCACCAAGATAGGAAGACCCCTCATCAAAGGAAAGCAGTTTAGCTAAGATATCTTTCCCCTTTTCCGCATCATAATCGACCACTTTTCCGTCTTCAAACCGAAGCCAGAACTTCTCGATCAGTTTGCCGTGATAATTCAGCGGTTTAGAGGCATACACGATTCCGTTTGTTCCGTTCTTCAGCGGCATACAGAAGCATTCTTCCGTAGGCATATTGGGATCAAAAAAGACGCCTTTCGGTGTTTCACATCCTCCGCCGACCCATATATGCTCATCTACCAGTCCGACATACAGATCCGTTCCAAGCTCGCTGACAAAGTGAAGTTTTTCAAAATCGTATGTATTCAGTTTATCCGCATGTTCAGTCATTTCCTGATCATGCTTTGTCCATTCAGCAATCGGATCATTATCCTCTGTAACTCTGGTGACGGAAAAAATCGCTTCTTCCAGTTTGTCAAAAGCTTCCTCTTCACTCAGATCCGGGAAAACGACTTTTGCCCACTCTTTGGATGGAATGCCGAACACGCACCACTGTCCTTCATTGTTCATGGTATAGGACATCAGATCAGCCATCTTCGTATAGTAAGCCATATTGGCGATATTCATTTTTTCGCTGTCCACGTCAGCCATCGAACCTGGTTTGTCCGAGGTAATCGAAATATAGCAGGCACCGCCGTCATGCTGATATTTGGTCTTGTCATACATCCATTGGGGAACTTCAGAAAGAACCTCTTTCGTCCCATACTGATAAGACATTTTCGTCAGATCTGTATCCCGCCACTCTACCTGAACATAGCGTGCACCGGCTTCATAGGCATATCTGGCAACTTTTCTTACAAATGAAACATTCTGAACACTGGAGTTAATGATAACCGGTTGATCCTTCTGAACATTAACACCTTTTTTGACAACCAGCTCGGCCAGTTTATCATACATCTTTTCTGTTACCATGGATAATCCTCCTGAAACTAAAAAAACAACCATCCGAAGATGGTCGTTATGGATAATGCGTGCAGTAGGATTCGAACCCGCGGCCTTCTGGTCCGTAGCCAGACGCTCTATCCAGCTGAGCTATGCACGCACAAAGCGGGTGAAGGGAATCGGACCCTCGTATCTAGCTTGGAAGGCTAGTGTTCTACCATTGAACTACACCCGCATAAGGGAAAATGCCCAGAACCGGAATCGAACCAGTGACACGTGGATTTTCAGTCCACTGCTCGACCAACTGAGCTATCTGGGCTAATATGCCGGAGACCGGGCTCGAACCGGTACGGGTTTGACCCCGCAGGATTTTAAGTCCTGTGCGTCTGCCAATTCCGCCACTCCGGCAGCGGAGCCACGGTGGCGCGGCTGCACAATTAAGCCAGTCATTCGCGACAATCGTTATAATAACACAGCACCCTGTTAAAGTCAACTATTATTTTTCAACTTTTTTCTTCCAAAAGGCAAACAGCCTGAGCAGCCATTCCTTCTTCTCTTCCAGTAAACCCCAGATGTTCTTCAGTAGTCGCCTTGACATTGATCCTGTCTATAGTTACTCCAAGTGCGTCAGCGATATTTTTCCTCATCTGCTCGGTATATGGGCTGATTTTCGGTTTTTGTGCAATCAGAATCATATCAACGTTCCCGATCTGATATCCCGCCTGATCCATTCTGTCAGAAACAATTTTCAAAAGGCCAATGCTCGATGCTCCAAGATATGCCGGATCAGTATCAGGAAACAGCTTTCCGATATCTCCGAGTCCAAGGGCACCAAGAATTGCATCCATCACGGCATGAACCAGTACATCAGCATCCGAATGACCATCCAGGCCAAGTGAATAAGGGATCCTGACTCCACCGATGATCAAATCCCGACCGACGCTCAGACGATGAACATCGTAACCTATTCCGATTCTCATAGGATAACCTCTCCAAAAGAATTCATATACCCGATTATACCATACACAGAGTAAAAAGGCCAGAGATATACCTCATCGTACTTCGGGGTTCTCATATCAGGCTGCGCCTTATAAAGGCAATCAAAAGAGCTCTTGTCGGAAAACAAGATTCTCCTCCAAGAGCTCTTTTTCTGCCTTTGCACGGCTTTGCTTTATTACATCATTCCCATTCCGGGGGCGCCGCCTGCTGCGGGAGCGGGTTCGGGTTCAGGTTTGTCCGCTACGACAGCTTCAGTCGTCAGCATAGTGCCGGCAACGGAAGTCGCGTTCTGCAATGTAGTTCTGGTAACCTTAACAGGATCGATGATTCCTGCATCTACCATATTCACAAACTCGTTGGTGAGTGCGTTGAATCCGGTTCCGGTCGGAGATTCCATCAGCTTATTGACAACAACAGAACCCTCGGTTCCTGCATTGGTAGCGATCTGGCGAACAGGAGCTTCCAGGGCTTTGACGATGATCTCTGCGCCTGTTTTTTCATCTCCGGTAAGCGTAGCTGCCAGTTCTTTGGTTGCTTCGATCGCATGGATGAAGGCACTTCCACCACCGCAGACAATACCTTCTTCTACAGCAGCACGTGTAGCTGCCAGAGCATCTTCCATACGCAGCTTTTTCTCTTTCATTTCGGTCTCAGTAGCAGCACCGACCTTGATTACAGCAACACCGCCAGCCATCTTGGCCAGTCTCTCCTGCAGTTTCTCACGGTCAAAGTCAGAAGTTGTCTCACCAATCTGAACCTTGATCTGTTCAACACGAGATCTGATATCTGCTTTATTTCCGGCTCCGTCAACAATCACGGTGCTCTCTTTCTGGACTTTAACGGATTTTGCACGGCCCAGCAGATCCAGGGTAGTTTCCTTCAGATCCAGACCCAGTTCTTCACTGATGACACGTCCGCCGGTCAGGATCGCGATATCTTCCAGCATAGCTTTGCGACGATCGCCGAATCCGGGTGCCTTGACAGCGACACAGTTAAAGGTACCGCGCAGTTTATTGACAACCAGGGTAGCCAGAGCTTCGCCTTCAACATCTTCTGCAATGATCAGAAGAGCTGCACCGGTCTGTACGATCTGTTCCAGAACAGGAAGGATCTCCTGAATATTCGAGATCTTTTTATCAGTAATCAGGATATAGGGATTGTCCAGACGTGCTTCCATCTTGTCCATATCATTGCACATATAAGCGGACAGATAACCACGATCGAACTGCATACCTTCTACAAGCTCCAGTTCGGTATTCATGGTCTTGGACTCCTCAACCGTGATAACGCCGTCATTGGATACTTTCTCCATCGCATCCGCGATCATGGTACCGACTTCATCATCACCGGCGCTGATAGCAGCGATCTGTGCAATATGCTCTTTGGAGCTGACAGGAGTGGAGATCGATTTGATGCTCTCAACAGCACAATCTGTTGCTTTCTTCATTCCTTTACGAAGGATAATGGCATTGGCACCAGCAGCAATGTTCTTCAGTCCTTCATGAATCATAGCCTGAGCCAGAACCGTTGCGGTAGTAGTACCATCACCAGCTACGTCGTTGGTCTTGGTCGCGACTTCCTTAACAAGCTGTGCACCCATGTTTTCAAAACGATCTTCCAGTTCGATCTCTTTAGCAATCGTCACACCATCATTGGTGATCAGCGGTGCGCCGTATTTCTTGTCCAGAACAACATTACGGCCTTTCGGGCCAAGGGTGACCTTAACGGTATCAGCCAGCTGATCAACACCAGCCAGGAGCGCATTTCTGGCATCTACGCCAAATTTGATTTCTTTCGACATGATAATACCTCCGATAATTATTCTTCAACAATCGCGAGAATGTCGCTCTGTTTCAGAATGATATATTCATTGCCTTCCAGTTTGACTTCCGTGCCTGAATATTTGGCATAGATCACCTTCTGGCCGACCTTGACTTCCATCTTGACTTCTTTCCCGTCGATCATTCCGCCGGGACCTACTGCTATGATCTCCGCTTCCTGCGGTTTTTCTTTTGCGTTACCGGTGAGCACGATGCCGGATTTGGTCGTCTCGATCGCTTCCAGCTGTTTCACAACAACTTTATCGCCCAAAGGAACTAACTTCATTGATAATACCTCCTGATCAATCCATGTTTCCAAATTGTTAGCACTCAAACAAGTCGAGTGCTAAACCACAACTGCTATCATATTCGATTCGCCCTTTGATAGCAACCTGATACATCCGAAAATATACGTATTTTTCTCTTTTTATCTCTTTTTATCTTTATTTATCTCTATTTTACTCTGTTTTTGATTTTCTTACCTTGACGGCACTATTTCCACAGGCTATAATTTTCCCATCAAACAGACAAGGAGTTATCTGTCATGATCGGGATTATCTGCGAGTTTAATCCGTTTCACTACGGTCACCGTTATCTGATTCAGAAAGCAAAGGAAGCTTTCCCGGATCAGCCGGTCATCTGTGTCATGAGCGGCAATTATGTCCAGAGAGGTGAACCTGCGTTTCTCGATAAAATGACCCGCACCAGGATGGCGCTTCTCGGCGGTGCAGATCTCGTTCTGGAACTTCCCACCTACTATGCAGCCGCAACTGCAGAAAAATTTGCCTTTGGAGCCTGCCATATCCTTGCCTCCACCGGCCTGGTCACTTCTCTTGTTTTCGGAATGGAAGATCCTTCCAATCTTCCTCTTCTTAAGCAGGCAGCTTCTTTACTTGTTGATCATGATTCTCCTTATCCGGGACTTCTCAAAGAAAAGCTTCCTAAAACTTCCTCCTATGCATTGGCCAGAAGTGAAGCTCTCTCGTTGTTGCTTGGCCGCCCTCTTCCTGCCGGTCCGAATGAGATACTGGCATTGGAATACCTTTGTGCTCTTCGAAGGCTTTCTTTTAATCCTGAGATTCTGCCTGTCAAGCGTACGATCCCTCACACCGATTCATTATCTGATCAGACCGGACTGTATGCATCTTCTTCTGCGATTCGCAGAAAGGCTATGGAAGGTCTGGATATCTCAGATGATCTTCCGGAAAATACGAACAGCGAATATGTCTTTCCCTCCCGCATGTTTCCGGCACTCATGTACCGTTTGTGTTTTCATGACGCTTCCTCTCTTGCAAAAATCGATGAGATTGAAGAAGGATTGGAAAACAGGATCCTTCATTCAGCCAGAGAAGCAGCATCCTATGATGAACTGCTTTCCGGTCTGAAAACCAAACGTTATACGACTTCAAGACTTCGCAGAATCCTTCTCAATATTCTGCTCGATATAACAAAAGAAAGAAAGGAAGCTCTCTCCTTTGCTGAAGGTCCTGAATATATTCGTGTTCTGGGCATAAAAAAAGAGCACCTGTCACTTCTTGGTGCTCTTTCAGAATCCAGCACATTGCCGATTGTGACCAGTCTGAATCATGATCTTTCATCCCTTTCGGAAAAAGCAGTCATGATGCTGGAGGATGAACTTCTCTTCTCCAGGATCTATCGGTCACTTCTCAAGGATCCATCTGCCTTGTCAGCGAGTGAGAAAAGCGTCCCGCTGATGATTCTTTCTCAATGATTACTCGTTCGGATAGACATATCCCTCGTAGGTCTTGATCTTTCCTTCAGTATCCTTAACTTTCATGTAGACAGTATCTCCATCTGCATTGCCGGAAGAAGAAATCTCGACTTCATAACCATCTGCCAGATAAACTTCATAAACATCATAGTTCATGTTATTATGGCAAATGACGCCGATATCGAAGACACCGGGAGCACTTTCCGCAGAAAACTTGCTCATGGAAATCGTGACCGTATGACCAGGCTCCGTTGCAGCAAGAAGAACAGATTCACCCCACTCCTCATCCGTTGAAAGGGTGATATACATGTTGTCCCAGGTCTGATCCAGATTGTTCGTAAACTTGACACTGGGTACCGGTTCAGAATTGCATCCGGCCAGAGCAAGTACCATCAGAAGACTCATCAGAACACATAACAGTTTCTTCATTTCGTTTTTCTCCTTTATTCTTGTATTTCCCAGAAACAGCGAGCCTTAAATAGGCTCGCTGCGATATTTCATGGCAAATGCATGTTCTTTTACCGGATACTGTTCAGCTACAGTCATATACCAGTCACTATAAGCGTTTGTCTGAAGAGTATTCTGAACATTCATCTTCCAGGAAGGAAGATTATCACCTACGAAGTACATGATATGATAGCCATACTCTGTTTCAATGATACCGGAATCTCCGGCAAAACGAGCTTCATCGAAACACCAGTCATTAAACGCATCGACCATCTGTCCTTCATAAACACCGGTATAAAGCCCGCCGTTCGATTGGGAACCGGTATCTGAACTGAACTGCTGAGCCAGTGTAGCAAAGTAATCTTCCGTTGCTCCATAGGAAAGGAACTGCTCATAGAGCATCTCAGCCTGGGATTTGGCAGCCTCTTTGGATTCTTCAGTAGTATCCTCGAAACGAACCAGAATATGGCGAACATCGACCGTTTTGCTGTCATTGCGGTAAGGAGCTTTCGTCAGATACACAGCAAAGTATGCATCCCCGGAAGCATTCTCGACAACCGCTACACTTCCATCAGCATGATCCTGGTTGAAGATCCAGTCACAGAGATTGACGTCGACATTTGTAACATCATCAAAGGACAGGCTCCGGAAACGTGAAGTATCCTGCACTTCAGCGCCTTCTTCTGCTTCTGCCTCAGCCTTGGCTACTGCCTTCTCGGCGAATTCTTCTTCCGTAGTGATTCCTTCAATAAATGCATCAGCCTGAGCTTTGGCTTCTTCAGCTGTTACCGCTTCTGTTGTTTCATTTCCTTCAACGACAGAAAATCTGACCAGTCTGATATCTGCAACGTCAAAATCTTTGGAATTTTCCTGATAATAAGCTTCGAGATCTGCATCAGTGAAGGTGAATGAAGCCTGTTTCTCATTCTTATAAGCTTCTGCCAGAAGTTCACGATACACACATTTCTCCAGTGTATCCATATTGAAGCCCATACCGAAGTTATTGCTAAGATAAGTGTTGACGGACACACCTTCCTGTTCAGCATTGTTCTTTGCACCATCCAGTGTTGTCTGATAGACATTCTGGACATCCTCAGGAAGTGTAAAGTTTGCTTTCTTTGCTTCCTCGGAAAGAATGACCAGCTGCTGCAGATTATCCTTGGCCTGCTGACTGAAATAATCGGCATAGCTCATATCATCATTGTATGCCTGCTTCTTCAGGGATTTCGTCATGTCGATCGGCATGTAGCTTCCCTGGAAGTAGGAATACATCGTCTGATAATAGTTATTAAAGGTAAGGCGATAGTAATAGCTGAATTCGGCTACGGAGATATCCTTATCTCCAATCGTCAGTGCTTTGAGCATGCGGCGGGAAAGTCCTGTATTCGGGAGAATCAGAGCAGCAATTAACAGGATCGCCACAATCGTGGCTCCGATTCCAGCCAGACTGCGCTTGGTTTTCTGGGAAATTTTGGCATTTTCCCGTTTCTTGATCTGCTGCTGGCGCTTTCTCGCTTCTTCGCGGCGCTGTTCGATTTTAGCTTGTGTGTCCATAACAAAACAACCTCTTTTATGAAAAATAAATATCAAACGACAAAAACACACCTCCGGCATGGCCGCCAGCCAGGCCGGAGGCGGTATTGTCTAGATTTTCCTGTCGGTTTAGTCGTGATGAATATCCAGTTCCTTACGGTTCTGCTGAAGGATACGGCTCTTCTGATCGATCACACTGGCAAACTCTTTTGAGCGATTGTCGATAATCCCGGCAATCTTGGACAGCTCTTCATTCGTAAAGCCGGCCAGCTGCTTCATCTGATCATCGATCTGCATCAGAAGATCATCTGCATATTCCTTGGCGCCCATACGCATTTCCTTGGAAACACGCTTCGCGTTGTCGACGATCTCTTCAGCCTGCTGATAAGCCTTGCGGGTTACCTCATGCTCGTTGATCATCTTCAGACGTTCTTCTTCCGCCTCTTTGATCTTTGCTTCCGCCTCATGCTGGGCGTCCACAATGATCCGGTTCTTTTCTTCCAGCACCCATTTGGACTGCTCGATCTCAGTAGGCATTTTTAAACGGATGTCCGTGATTGCATCAAAGAGCTCTTCACGATCTACGAGCACCTTATCACTAAAAGGCACTGTTTTCGCCTGCTCCAGCATCTCTTCGATACTTGTTAAGATTTCTTCGATTTCCATCTGACGGTCCATGACCTTACCTCCTGAATTGATATATCATGTCTAAAATTGACGCTGGGACGAAATGCTCGACATTTCCGTTATGCCGAAGCACATCTTTCACGATCGTGGAACTGATATAGGAATATGACACATTGGTTGTCAGAAAAACAGTTTCCATCTGTGGAAGAAGGGAACGGTTTGCCTGTGCAAGCTGCAGTTCATACTCAAAATCCGTGACGGCTCTTAAGCCTCTGATCACGATCGCTGCATTTTGTTCTTTAAGAAAATCCACCAGAAGGCCGCTGAAAGGCAGCACTTCCACATTTGGCAGATCTTCCGTCGCTTTTTTCAGAAGAGCGATCCTCTCTTCTACTGTAAACATCGGACTTTTCGCACTGTTTTCCAGCACACCGACCACCAGACGGTCCACGATCCGCGAACCGCGTTCGATGATATCCAGATGTCCAAGGGTGACAGGATCAAAACTTCCGGGGCATACACCGATCCGCACGATTATTGATTCTCCAGTCTTTCAAAAAATGTAAACCGGGTCGTCTTATAAGTCTTCTCTCTGATCCTGGAAAGGCCAGATAGCTCAACCTCTGTCCCGGAGGATGATTCAATGATCAGCATTCCGTCCTCACTAAGCAGATCGTGTTCGGCAATCAGTTCTCCGATCTTCTTTTCAAAACCGTGATCATAGGGCGGGTCCATGAAGATCAGATCAAACTTCAATCCTTCTTTCTGAAGCATCGGAATAGTTCTTTCCACCGATGCAGAAATCAGGCGGGATTGTTTTCCGAATCCTGTCATCTGAAGATTGCGCCGTATGCAGCTGAGTGCCCGCGGATCCTGTTCTACCAACACAAGCGAAGACGCACCTCTGGAAAGCGCTTCGATCCCCATCTGCCCGCTTCCGGCGAACAGATCCAGAAAAGAAGAACCTGCCAGATCAAACTGAATCATACCAAACAAAGCTTCTTTCAGCCGATCCGTCGTAGGACGCGTATTCATACCTTCCGGTGTCACAAGATGACGTCCTTTTGCACTTCCGGCAATGACTCTCGTCATAAATCATCCTTCTTTCTATTTTACAGATTACATACAAAAAGTCAAGTATATTGTCAATAATTATCCTGACAAACCGGAAGATAAAACAGCCCTTTCGAGGAAGATATCCAGCATTTCCCGAATTCCTTTGTGTTCCAGAAAAAGAAGCTCCGGATCGATTCTCATAACGGTCTCGGCCAGGCTCTGCGCCTTGGAAAGGACAGGCATATCACGAAACAGATCTGCCAGTTTGAAATCCGGAAGGCCATGCTGGCGCAGGCCGAAAACATCACCGGACCCACGCATTTTCAGGTCTTCCTCTGCAATATAAAATCCATCTGTGGAATCGACCAGAACTTTCAGACGCTTTCTGGTCTCAGGCTGCTTCTGGTCAGAGACCAGTACACAGTAGCTTTCCGTATGACCACGTCCGACACGGCCCCGGAGCTGATGAAGCTGAGCAAGGCCAAACCTCTCTGCATTTTCTACGATCATTAAAGAAGCATTGGGCACATTGACACCGACTTCCACTACGGTAGTCGAGACAAGGATATCAATATTCCCTTCAACGAACGCCTGCATTACAGTGTCTTTTTCCTGAGGCCGCATCTGCCCATGAAGAAGTCCTACGTGAAGATCCGGGAAGATCATCTGTGACAGAAACTCAGCATACGAAACAGCCGAACGCAGTGAAGTCTCTGCTTCCTCCTCCGCAGCTTTTTTGTCCGCAGTGTCCACCGCCGGACAGATAATATAGACCTGATGTTTGTCTTCTACCTGTTTTCGGATAAACTGATAAAGCCGTTCTTCATAGGAAGAATCAACGCTGTATGTCTTGACCGGCGTCCTCCCGGGAGGCATCTCATCCAGAACAGAGATATCCATATCCCCGTACAGGATCATAGTGAGCGTCCTGGGGATCGGTGTGGCCGTCATGACCAGCACATTGCATCCTTCTTCACTCTCTCCCGCCTGATTTTTCCTGGAGAGCAAAAGACGCTGTCTGACTCCGAAGCGATGCTGTTCATCCGTGATGACAAGACCCAGCTTATGAAAGACGACCGTGTCCTGAATGAGTGCATGGGTACCGATCACCAGATCGATATGCCCCAAGCGCAGATCACTTAGCAACTGCTGCCTGATTTTACCTGTCACAGAACCTGTCAGCAAAGCTACACGGACTCCAAAAGGTTCCAACAGTTTCTTTGCTTCCTGAAAATGCTGTCTTGCCAGCACTTCTGTTGGTACCATCAATGCACTCTGATATCCGTTTAAGAATGCGCGGTAGCAGGATAACATCGCAACGATTGTCTTTCCGCTTCCAACATCGCCCTGCATCATACGGTTCATCGGCCTTTCACCGGCCAGATCTTCCCGTATCTCTCGAAGACTTCGTATCTGCGCGCCTGTCATCCGGTATGGCAGTGATTCTTCGATTCTTTTTTCTTCTTCCGGAAAAGCAGCCAGTCTGATGCCTGATAAATTCTGATCTCTGCCGCTCTTCATTCTTCGAAGAGCCAGCTGCTGCACAAAAAGCTCATCAAAGACGAGTCTTTCCCGAGCTTTTTCCATCTGCTCAAACGAATCAGGCCGGTGCATCTGCCTGTATGCATGATACTGATCCGGCATATCCTGCCGATAGGTCATAGGAAGATAATCATCTTCAGAATCCAGAAGATCCAGTGCTCCTTCCACCGCCTGGCAGACCATTTTTTGTGTCAATCCGCCGCCCAGAGGATAAACCGGTACGATGCCAGGCATATCCTCTCCGGCAGGCTGAACCTTCGGAGAACTGAGCTGAATGCGGTTACCGCTGCGCCGCACCTTTCCCTGAAACAGATAGACTTTGTCCATCACGAGATTTTTGACCATATATGGCTGATTAAACCATACGACAGGCATCTGACCCGTTTCATCAGCAATTCGTCCGTTGGTGATCGTCATACGGCCTGTATGAACATTGCGAAGTTCCGATACAAGGCGGCCACGGATGATCACTTCCTGATCGACAAGAATCTCACTGATCGGGGTACGCAAACGTTCATCCACGTAGTTTCTCGGAAAATAGCTTAAAAGTTCGGCTGCATTATGAACACCCTGCTGAAAAAACAGCTCCAAACGGCGCATGCCGATCCCTTTCAGGGAAACGAGCTGAACCGTTTCGAGCTGTCTCAAAGTCAATTTATCCATGCTTATTCAGCGGAAAGCAGGAAGTAGTAGATCGGCTGATCTCCTTCCTGAATTTCTACTTCAACAGAAGCATACTTGGACGTAATATAATCCGAAAGCTCTTCCGCCTGGGCCCGAGAACTGTCACTGCCGAAATAAATCGTAAAGATTCCGGTTTCATCGGTAATCATCTCATCGATCAGTTCTCTGGTCGTCTGCATCAGATCCTGGCCGACATGACACATATCGCCGTTTTTAAGAGCCAGAATATCGCCTTCCTTGATCTCGAACTCACCCATATGGGTATCCCGGACTGCATAGGTCACTGCACCGGAAGTCACTGCTTCCAGACTTTCAGTCATCTGTTCGATATTGTTCTCGACGCTCTCCCCCGGCATATAACCGATCATTGCAGCAATACCCTGCGGGACCGATTTGCTTGGAAGCACGTGAAGCTGCTTGCCCTTGCACATCAAAGCTGCCTGCTGAGCAGCCAGGATGATATTCTTGTTATTGGGAAGAACGAAGATATGATCTGCATTGACACATTCTGCACCCTGAAGGATATCTTCCGTAGAAGGATTCATCGTCTGTCCGCCGCTGATCACGTGATCCACACCCAGTTCGGTAAAGATCGATTTAAGACCTTCTCCGACAGAGATCGTAATAAATCCGATCTCTTTTCTCGGTTCTTCTGTCTTGACGGGCTTTTTCAGTCCAAGGATATGCTGATGAGAAATCTCCATGTTCTCGATCTTAACCTGTTTGAGCGGTCCGAATTCCATCGCAAGAGAAAGGACCTCTGCGGGATTTTCGGTATGAATATGGAGTTTGATATCTTTACCGGCAAATCCGGACAGTACATTCGTTCCGGATTTTTTGACAGCCTCTTCCAGTTTTCCGGCTTTGCTTTCTGTATTCTCAAAGGATCCGGTATCTACGGCAAGCTCCACGCAGTAAACTGCTTTGCTGGCATTTTCGCTTTCCTTCTGCTCGGAATTCTGAGAAAGAGCCAGGATCGGATCGATTTCCGTATCTTCCCGAAGAAGCGCTTCATAGAATCCACGATAAATCAGGGTAAGGCCTTTGCCGCCAGCATCAACGACACCGGCTTCTTTCAGCACAGGGAGCATCTCCGGCGTCTTTTCCAGGATATCTTCTGCGCTGTTCAGCGCTTCTCCCATCATCTGGACGAGATCATCGCTTTGAAGAGAAACTTCCGCAGCTTTCTCTGCAGCTGCTTTCGCTACAGTCAGAATCGTACCTTCCTTCGGTTTCATAACCGCTTTATAGGCCGTCGCAACACCTCGCTGCATAGCAGAAGCAAATGTCAGGGAATCGATCGTCTCACATCCCTTCAGCCCTTTGTAAAGGCCACGGAAAAGCTGAGAAACGATAACACCAGAATTGCCTCTGGCACCGCGGAGAGCACCGGAAGACAGCGCTTTTGCAATATCAGAAACCGAGTCCGAAGATACTGCCATCACTTCCTTGACTGCGGAAGTAACTGTAAGAGACATATTGGTACCGGTATCCCCATCAGGAACCGGAAAAACATTCATTTCATCGACCAGTTTTTTCTGTACTTCCAGACGATTGGCACCGGCAACCAGCATCTGGCGGAATTTTAATCCGTTGATTGTACTCAATTCATTCACCCTCCGTCAAGCCTTTTCCTGTTCTGTACGGATTCCTTCCACAAACACACTGACACTGGAGACATCGATCCCCAAAAGGTCTTTGACAGAGTATTTCACGTTGCTGATCAGATTCTCGGCAATCGCTGATATATTGGTACCGTATTCTACAATAATATGAAACTCGATCGAGGTATGGTCATCTTCTGCGGTGACTTTGATTCCTTTTGTCAGGCTTTCCCCCAGAAGCAGCTGGACGATTCCGTCCTTGTAGCTGACAGAAGCCATCCCGACAACGCCGTAGCATTCGAGTGCTGCCATACCGGCAGTCCGGGCCAGCACTTCGTTATCAATATAAACCTGACCGTACTTGGTCCTGTAACTAGCTGCCATTTTCACTACCTCCGTTTTCTATAAAATAAACCAGACGCCGTCTAAGCCGTTTAGCTTTGGCATCTGGTTTTCCATCTACAATCAGACAGTGATCCTATAACGGCACAGCATCAGGCACGGGAAACTTTTCCGGATCTCAGACATCTGGAACAGACGTGCAGAGTTTTCGGCGTACCGTCAACGATCGCTTTGACAGTGCGGATATTGGGTCTCCAAGCCTTATTGGATCTTCTATGGGAATGGCTCACTTGATTACCAAAGAGCAGACCCTTCTGACAGATATCACATTTCGCCATGATAAAAAACCTCCTTCAGACATAACACGAATATTTTATCAGAAACCGATTCTGAATGCAAGCATTATTTTTATTTGTTTTGAAGTTCTCTTAGTTTCTTATGAATTTCATGAAGATTCCGTGCAGTTTTGTCCGGATCGCCAGCTTTAAAAACAGCTGATCCCATGACCAGATAGTCCGCTTCCATCAACCGATAGAGATTATCGATCTTGACGCCTCCATCCAGTTCGATCAGGATATCTTTTCCGGCCTTTCGGAAAAGTTCTCTCGTCTCCCCGATCTTGGGAAGAACTTCTTCCATCAGACCTTGTCCTCCGAAACCCGGCTCTACAGTCATCAGAAGAACCAGATCGATCATCTCCTCCATGCCTTCAAGAACAGAAACCGGCGTAGCAGGTTTAATGGAAACTCCAACCAGAATGTCAGGAGCCAAAGAACGGATCTTTTCGATCGTTCCCTTAAGATCACGGCAGGCTTCCTGGTGAATCGTCAGAATATCTCCTTTCAGGGGACCTGCTGCATCTAAAAAAGCAGGAATCAAGGGAAGAGGTTCTTCTACCATCAGATGAATATCCAGCGGAATCCTGATGGTCTTTCTAAGCGCTTTTACCATGGATGGTCCAAAAGTCAGATTCGGGACAAAATGTCCATCCATCACATCGACGTGCAGGATACTGGCTCCTGCACCAACTGCGTTTTCCGCTTCCGCCCGCATATTTCCGAAATCACAGGAAAGAATCGAAGGAGCGATCGTTACATTTCTCATCACTGTTTCCTTTCATCAGACAGATCTTCCAGAAGTTCCAGATAATTTCGATATCGTACTCTGGAGATGATTCCATCTGTCACTGCTTTTCGTATCGCACAGTCATCTTCCTTCCGATGGCGGCAATTGGTAAATCGGCACTGTCCCAGGAACGGACGAAATTCCGGATAGGCGGCAGGTAAAGTTTCTTCTGTCAGTTTCTGCATATAGAAAGAAGAAAAACCAGGTGTATCGCCGATCAGTCCGGGCTTATCTCCTTCCAGGATCGGAAGAAGTCTGGCATGCCTTGTTGTGTTCTTCCCACGGGCTATCTTCTCGCTGAGAATGCCTGTTTCCTGATCTGAACCGATCAGAAGATTGATCAGAGAAGATTTTCCAACACCCGAAGGCCCTGCAAAGATGGTCAGTTTACCCGAAAGGAAAGGCAGCAGCTTGGCCTTTGTTCTCATGCATTCGTCCGGATCAACTGTACTGATCAGGAACACCTGGTATCCGGCCTCCTCGTAGGATCGAAGGATCGACTGGATCCTGAGTCTGTCCTTTTCTTCCAGAAGATCAGCTTTATTAAATGCGATCAGACAGGGAATCTTTCTTGCGTCACATTCGATCAGGAAACGATCCAGCAGTTTAAAATGCGGATCCGGATATCTGGCAGCAAAAACCACCAGCATCTGATCGATATTCGCTGCTGCCGGTCGAATGCTTTCATTTTTCCGATCCAGTATCCTGTCAAAATATCCGTCTTCTGTCGCATCCCATGAGACGGTCACAAGATCTCCGAGAAGCGGAGTGATCTTCTGTTTGCGAAACAGTCCTCTGGCTTTGAGCCGAAGGATACTGCCGTCCTCCAGCAGAACATCATAGTTGCCGCCGATTCCCGCAACGATCCGTCCGACCCGCTCATCCATTGATTTCTTCACTCATAATCAGATTATCATTCAGATAGACTTCCACTTTGGTGGTGCCGGCAGGATAATTCACCTTGATCGAACCGCCAAGACTGCTGAAAGTCGAGTAGCTCACTGTATTTTCATAGATCTTGGATGCATTTCCATCTGCATCATAAGCTACGACCATCAGTTTCCCGTTCTCTTCCGCTTTCGAGAACGGCTGCGAAATCGTTACGGTACCCGAAGCACCTGTTTTTTCCGAAGTCTCCTGCGGCCCTTTGCTGATCGTGATATCGATGCTGGTACCCTTGGCTACTTCCGTGCCTTCTTCTGTTCCCTGCCCAATGACTTTGCCTTCCTGAACAGAATTGCTGTAGTCTTCGCTGACGAGACCAAGCACCAGACCTTCTTCCGTCAGACGAGCCTGTGCTTCATCCTTAGTCATACCGAACAGGTCCGGTACTTTGGACAAAGTCTGCACAGGACCAAGGCTCACGTACAGCGTGATCGTATCACCAGGACGTACCATGGTTCCGTCTTCCGGATCCTGAGCCATGACAACACCCGTCTCATAATGATCATCATTTGTTGTCTGGACATTGGTGTAGAGACCCAGGTCTGCTGCTTCATCATTGGCGGTTTCAAAACGGCTTCCGACAAAACTCGGCAGTTCGAAGCGATCATCCACTGTTTCTTCGGGCTCGTCTTCGCCTTCCTCTTCACTGTCTTCGTCCTGAGTCCAGTTTTCGGCAGCAGAAGTATTTTCATCGATTACGATCTCCTGAACGCTGGACTCTGAAGGAGCAGCGCTGGAATTTAATCTGTCCAGTACCAGCTTCAGAAGGAAGATCAGCGCAAGAAGAATCAGAAGGGCCAGAACGGCCAGTGTAATGATCGTATTTCTGCGGCGTCTGAGCTTCTTCATACGCTCTTCACGTTCTTTA
>JAFOIR010000261.1 GCA_017420625.1 Bacillota bacterium | reverse complement strand
CCGGCGCCGGTGATCAGGGTTTGATGTTTGGCTATGCCTGCAGTGAAACACCGGAGTATATGCCGCTTGCCATTACCATGGCGCACAAACTCTGCCGGCGGCTTTCTGAAGTGAGAAAGAGCGGTGAACTGGACTATCTGCGGCCGGATGGAAAAAGTCAGGTAACGGTGGAATATGTGGATGGAAAAGCAAAACGGATCGATACGGTCGTCGTCTCGACCCAGCATGATCCGGAGATTTCTCAGGAAACACTCAGAAGAGATATCCAGGAAAAGGTTATCCGCTATGTGATTCCCGCTGAATACCTGGACAGCGATACAAAATTCTTCATCAATCCGACGGGACGCTTTGTTATTGGCGGACCGCAGGGAGATACCGGACTGACCGGACGGAAGATCATCGTCGATACCTATGGCGGTGCAGCACCGCATGGCGGCGGTGCTTTCTCAGGCAAGGATCCGACAAAAGTAGATCGTTCTGCCTGCTACGCTGCACGGTATGCCGCAAAGAACTTAGTCGCCTCCGGACTCTGTGAGCGATGTCAGATCCAGCTCGCTTATGCGATCGGCGTAGCCAGACCTGTTTCGATCATGGTCGATTCTTTCGGAACAGGAAAAATGTCGGATGAGGAACTGGTGAAGATCGTGGAACGTCACTTCGATTTCAGACCGGCTGCGATCATTGACAAACTGGATCTTCGCCGGCCGATCTACCGGCAGACTGCGGCATACGGACATTTCGGAAGAACGGATCTCGATCTTCCCTGGGAAAGACTGGATAAAGTAACAGAACTTCAAAAGGAAATGGAGTAAACGATGATCAAAGTAGCATTTTTCGACACGAAACCCTATGACAAGGAATCATTTGAGAAGGCCGGAAAGGATTCCGGTCTTACGTTCAAGTTTCTGGAAACCAAACTGACAGAGGATACCGCTGAACTGGCAAGAGGATGCGATGTGGTCTGTGTGTTCGTCAATGATACCGTAAATGCAGCTGTCATCGATAAGCTGTATGAAGGGGGCGTGCGGATGATTGCGCTTCGCTGTGCGGGTTACAACAACGTTGACGTCAGTCATGCATTCGGAAAGATCCATGTCGTTCATGTCCCGGCATATTCTCCCTATGCAGTTGCAGAGCATGCTGCCGCATTGCTGCTGACTTCTGTCCGGCGGATCCACAAAGCGTATAACCGGACCAGAGATTTCAACTTCTCCCTTGGCGGGCTTACAGGATTTGACCTTCATGGAAAGACTGTCGGTGTGATTGGTACCGGAAAGATCGGGCGGATCTTTATGGATATCTGCCATGGATTTGGTATGCATGTCATCGCGTATGACCGTTTCCCGGCAGAAGGAAGCGGAATCGAATATGTCACGCTGGATGAGCTGTTTGCCAAGAGTGATATCATTTCACTGCACTGTCCGCTGACAGACGAGACCCGTCATATGATTGGTGCCGATGCGATCGGAAAGATGAAAAAAGGTGTCGTGATCCTCAATACTTCCCGCGGCGCCCTGATTGACGCGGAAGCGCTTCTGGAAGGAATCCGGGCCCGGAAGGTCGGAGCGGCCTGTCTGGATGTCTATGAGGAAGAGGCGGACATTTTCTTTGAGGATCGGTCCGGCCATATTCTGAATGATGAACTGCTGGCCCGTCTGATCTCCATGCCGAATGTGATCCTCACTTCCCATCAGGCATTCCTGACGGAAGAGGCACTGGAAAATATTGCGGATACAACGATCGGCAACATCCATTCCTTCTTTGACAACGACGGACTGCTGGACAACGAACTGTGTTACCGCTGCGGACATATTGAGCAGTGCAAGAAGGCCAGAAAGGAACGCTGTTTCTGATAAAGGCAAGATCGCCTGATAAGGAAGAGATGAGTATGGATAAATTAGTAGATTATGTTCAGTGGATGGGAGATTTTCCTATTTCCATGACAGGATTTCGTGAAGCGGACGCACTGGTTTTCTGTGCACTTTCTTACTTTGATCTCTCTCCTGTTTTTTCAGACGGTGCGAACCGGCATACAGTGCGAGACTGTCAGAAAATGATCGACGATCACCAGGTGAAGGTTTTGATTACCGGCGGAGACGAAGGATATCCGGAGCTTCTGGCTGCAGTAACGCAATCCAGGCGGTTCGGAGATCTTCGTATGAGTGATTATAAAGATGTATTTCGCACAGAGCCGCCTCTGCAGTTTTCCGCTGTTTGCTTTCATGATGATCAGGATTTTTCATTCCTTGCCTATCGGGGAACTGACAGTTCTCTGACAGGTTGGAAAGAAGATTTCATGATCAGCTTTACCCGTACGGAAGCCCAGGAAATGGCACTAAAGTATGCCGAAGAAGTGATTACAGCAGGAAGGCGCTGGTATATGGGCGGTCAGTCCAAAGGAAGCAATCTGGCGCTCTATGCGGCCTGTCTGCTGGACGATGAAAAATGGAAAGCTGTCGAAAGGCTCTATTTGCTGGATGGACCGGGTTTCTGCCCGGAAGTTCTGGATCAGTCGCTGATTGAGCGAATCGACCCAAAGACGACCCAGATCGTTCCTCGCTTTTGTGTTGTCGGCAAGCTGTTTGCTCCGAAGATCACTGATACACGGATCATTCAATCCTCTGCCTTTACTTTTATGCAGCATGCCATGATCACCTGGCAGATCGACCATGGGAAACTGGCACTTGCGGAGGAACATGATCCGGAAAGCCTGATCGTGAATCGGACGATGGATGAATGGATCGGGGACATCTCTCAGGAAGAGCGACCGGTATTTATCAACGAACTGTTCAGTGCGCTTGCTGCCGGCGGGGCGGATACATTGGAAGAAATACAGGCAGGCGGAAAGGCTGGTCTGGAGGCGATTCTGAAAAGTCTGGGCGATGCCAGTGAGACGACCAAAAAAACCTTGTCTGACCTTCCCAGATATGCCATGAAAGTCCGACTGGATGATCTGCGTACAAAGGCCGCAGACCGATTGGAAGAACTAAAAAAGAAACAGGCAGAACTGATCGAGCAGTTCAAACCTGACCAAAGAAAGGAGCCCAAAGATGGAATTTGAAGGTAAGAAAGCAGTCATTGCACCGGAAGCAGTATTCATTATTGCAACCTATGATGAGAATGGCGTTCCCAACGCCATGAATGCAGCCTGGGGTACACAGAAAGATCCGGACGAGATTATTATTGTTCTGGGCAAGCACAAGACAACCGAGAACTTTGAGAAGACCGGTGCTTTTACCGTTGCGCTCGGAACCGCGGATACCGTTACTATTTCCGATTATTTCGGTGTAGCTACCGGACATAAGGAAAACAAGATCGAGAAAGCCGGCGTTCATGTCCATCCCAGTGCGCACGTCAACGCTCCGATCATTGAAGAATACCCGCTGACGCTGGAATGCACTGTGAAAAAGTGGGACCCGGAAGCAGAACTGCTGATCGGAAAGATCGTTGCCATGCAGGCGGATGAGAAGATCCTGACGGATGGAAAAGTCGATCTGGATAAACTGAAACCGATTATTTTCGATTCTTCCATGGGCCTTTACCGGGTGGTCGGAGAAAAAGTCGGGAAAGCATTCCATGACGGTCTGGCCCTGAAATAAACTGTATTTAAACATGGCAGTTTTTTCCTATTGATTTGCACTTAAAATATGATATGATGAACAAAAAGGCATGGTCGTTTCGGTCATGCCTTTTTACTAATCCACGGCGGCGATCATCACCTGTTGCCGATAGAATAAAGAACATAAGAAAGGGTCAGAAAGTGGAATACCTGGATATCGTCGACAATCAAGGCCGACCGACCGGCAAGATCATCAGCCGGGAGGAGGCACACAAAGACGGTGTGCGGCACCGGACAGCCCATCTGTGGATCGTAAGAAAAAACAGCGATGTCTGGCAGATCCTGATGCAAAAGCGATCGATGGAGAAGGAATCCTTTCCGGGCTTTTACGACACTTCGTCGGCCGGACACATCCCAGCAGGCGTAGAGCCGGTACCTTCAGCGCTCAGGGAGCTTCAGGAGGAACTGGGCATCGAAGCGTCTCCTTCACAGCTTCAGTATGCAGGGATGTTTCTCAACGAATATGAAATGCCGTTTCATGGGAAACTCTTTCGGGACAACGAAGTAACGTTTCTTTATGTATATCATTCGGACGAGCCGGTCAGGATCGAAGAGCTGAAGCTGCAGGAAGAAGAAGTGGATGAAGTTCGCTGGTTCGATCTGGAAGAGGTCCGGGAAGAGATCAAGACGAGCCGGAAGCGGTTCTGTGTACCGACGGAAGGACTGGAGATCCTGAGAAACTATCTGAAAGGAGCTGACGAAACATGCTGAGTGAAGTACTGCTGCGAAGAAAAAACAAGCTGAATCTTCCGCCGGGAAGCGGAAGCGAAGAAGCGACTAAGGTACTCTTATACAGCATGCTGCGCAACTTCGAAGCTTTGGGATATTCTCTTGGTGAGGACGTCATTCGGGTACTTCTGGAATACAGTGAAGCTGAGCTGGAAAACCTGTATTTTGAGCTGCTGCCCATGCTGAAAAAACTGAAAGGCGCCGATGTCGTCTATAAGCCCATGTACAAAGGCTTTCCGCAGGAGACAGCGGAAAAAAGTGAAGCAGAGCTGTTTTTGAATGCGATCATTCATTATCTGACGAATGGGCACTGGATGCCAGGATCGGAAGAAAAAGTACGCCTTCCGCTGTATGAGACGACCGCTGAGACAAAGCTCAGCCTGGGAACAGAAGAAGACCTGACAGAGATCGCGAAAAATCTGATCAGCAGCAAAACGTCTCTGTCGGATCAGGATAAAGAAGATATCCATAATATCATCCGGACAGAAGGGATCCGGAAAGTCAGGCCGGACCAGATTCCTATGAAAGAAAACCTGGTCTACTTTTCTTTCCTGATGATGCAGGAACTGAGCCTGGAAGAATCAGCGCAGGAACTTTGCGTACTCTATCAGACAGCGACAGACGTACTTAGGCTGATGGCTGCTATGTCGGAAGGAGATATTTCACTGGCAGAGCCGACACACTATAACCGGATGCCCCGTGCAAGGCGCCGGCTGATCATGGATCTTCTTGCTGGCATCAAAAACCCGCTCGAGGATATGTTCCGATACCAGAAT